>DASUPH010000253.1:0-12208 GCA_036276275.1 Candidatus Limnocylindrales bacterium | reverse complement strand
GACATGGTCGCGTACAGCCCGGACATGACGACCGAGCAGCGTCAGGAGCTCCTCGAGACGGTCGACGTCACCGAGCGCCTGAAGCTCGTCAGCAACTTCCTCGCGCGCCAGATCGAGATCCTCGAGCTGAAGGGTCGGATCCAGTCCGAGGTCAAGTCCGAGATGGACAAGACCCAGCGCGAGTACATCCTGCGCGAGCAGCTCAAGGCGATCCAGCGCGAGCTGGGCGAGGATGACCCGCAGCAGGCCGAGATCAACGAGCTCCGCGACAAGGTCGAAGCCGCCGGCATGCCGGACGAGATCAAGACCCGGGCGGTCAAGGAGATCGACCGGATGAGCCGGATCCCGTCGGCCTCGCCTGAAGTCGGGGTCATCCGCACGTATGTGGACTGGCTCATCGGCCTGCCGTGGAACGTCGCGACCGACGACCAGCTCGACATCAAGGAAGCCGCCCGCATCCTGGACGAGGACCACTACGGCCTCGAGAAGATCAAGGAGCGGATCCTCGAGTACCTCGCGGTCCGGACCCTGGCCGACCAGATCCGCAGCCCGATCCTGGCGTTCGTCGGACCGCCCGGCGTCGGCAAGACGTCGCTCGGCAAGAGCATCGCCCGGGCGATGGGCCGGAAGTTCGTCCGGATGAGCCTCGGTGGGATCCACGACGAGGCGGAGATCCGCGGCCACCGCCGGACCTACATCGGTGCCCTTCCCGGCCGGATCATCCAGAACGTCAAGACGGCCGGCTCCAACAACCCGGTCTTCATGCTCGACGAGGTCGACAAGATCGGGATGGACTTCCGGGGCGATCCCTCGTCGGCCCTCCTCGAAGTCCTCGACCCGGAGCAGAACAACACGTTCCAGGACAACTACCTGGAGGTGCCGTTCGATCTGAGCAAGGTGCTCTTCATCGCGACCGCCAACCTCCTCGACCCGATCCCCGCGCCGCTCCGCGACCGGATGGAGATCGTCCACCTGCCCGGCTACACCGAGCAGGAGAAGATCGGGATCGGCAAGCGGTTCCTGATCCCCAAGCAGCTGAAGAACCACGGCCTGACGGCCAAGACGATCGAGATCCCCGACGCGACGATGGTCGAGCTCGTCCGCTCGTACACCCACGAGGCGGGCGTCCGGAACCTGGAGCGCGAGATCGCCAACGTCATGCGCAAGGTCGCCCGCGCCGTCGCCGAGGGGCGGAAGCGCAAGACGGTCGTCGACGTGAAGCGCCTGGCCACGTACCTCGGACCGCCGCGGTACGAGTACGGTGAGCTGGAATCCGAGGACCAGACCGGCTCGGCGACGGGTCTCGTCGTGACCGAGGTCGGTGGCGACGTCATCGCGATCGAGGTCACGAAGATGGAGGGCCGCGAGGACTTCATCCTCACCGGCCAGCTCGGCGAGGTCATGCGCGAATCCGCCCGGGCGGGCCTGTCGTGGACGCGAGCCCACGCCACGGAGCTCGGCATCTCGCGCGAGACGTTCGAGAAGAACACCCTCCACATCCACGTTCCCGCAGGGGGCATCCCGAAGGACGGGCCGTCGGCCGGGATCACGATGGCGCTCGCCATCGTCAGCGCCCTGACCGGGATCCCCGTCCGCAAGGACGTCGCGATGACCGGCGAGATCACCCTCCGCGGTCGGGTCCTCCCGATCGGCGGGCTGAAGAGCAAGATCCTGGCGGCCCACCTGGCCGGGGCAAAGATGGTGATCCTGCCGCGCAAGAACGAGAAGGACCTCCGGGACATCCCCGACGAGATCCGCAAGTCGATGAAGCTCGTCCTCGTGGACTCGATGGAGCAGGTCCTCGACACGGCCCTCCGGCGCAAGCCGAAGGCGCTCGTCGTCGAGGAGCCGGCCAAGATCATGAAGCCCGGCGACGCGCCGAGCGAGACGCCGGAGCGGGAGGAGCGCGTCCGCCGGACGACGTTCCCGCCCACCGACCAGCCGCCAGTCGTCGTCGACCGGCACCGGTAAGCGACCCAGCGACGAAGCCGGTGAGACCACTCACCGGCTTCTCGCGTTTGTGAAGGATCGCCTCGCAGACAATGGACTTCCAGGACTACTACCAGACACTCGGGGTTTCGCGCGGCGCGAGCCAGGCCGACATCAAGAAGGCCTTCCGCAAGCTCGCCCGCGAGCATCACCCGGACAAGAAGCCCGGCGACAAGACCGCCGAGCAGCGCTTCAAGCAGATCAACGAGGCCAATGCGGTCCTCGCGGACCCGGACAAGCGCAAGAAATACGATCGTCTCGGCAAGGACTGGGAGGCCTACGCCCGGGCCGGCGTCGATCCCGATGCCGCCGGCTCGCCGTTCCGGGGCTTCGACGGCGCGACGCGCGGCGCGGGCGGCGGCCGCGGCGGCAACGTCCGCTACGAGTTCCGGACCAGCGACGAAGGCGGCGACTTCTCCGACTTCTTCCGGGTGTTCTTCGGTGAGGAGGCAGAGCCGGTGCGTGGCGGCGCGAGCCGGCCCGGCGTCCGGCCGACCGGCGGTCCGTCGTTCGACGACATCCTCGCCGGGATGGGCCTGAACGCCGCGGGCGCAAACCGCCGGGCCGGGACGACCGGCACAACGGGCCGCGCCCGCACGACGCGAGTCCAGGCGCAGGCGCAGCCCACCCCGACCGCGGAGGCGATCGCCGAGATCGGTCTCGAGGAGGCCTACCACGGAACGACCCGGCGAGTCGACATCGACGGCCGCCGGCTCGAGGTCAAGATCCCGCGCGGCGCCGACAACGGCACGAAGATCAAGCTGTCCGGGCAGGGCCCGCGCGGCGGCGACCTCGTCGTCGTGACCCGTGTCCGGCCGCATCCGGTCTTCACCCGCCGCGGCGCCGATCTCGAGCGGGAGCTGCCGATCACCCTGGAGGAGGCGCTGCTCGGCGGCGAGGTCCCGGTCACGACGCTCAAGGGGAAGGTCCTCCTGCGGATCCCGCCCGCGACACAGAACGGCCATCGCTTCCGGCTGAAGGGCCAGGGCATGCCGCACCTCAAGGGCGATGGCCTGGGCGACCTCTACGCCCGGGTCCGGGTCGTGCTCCCGCCGAAGCTCGATCCCGATGCCGAGGATGCGGCCCGCGCCCTGTTCGACCTCGTCAAGCAACCCGACCCCAGGTCCACCCCGACCTCGTCCAACTGAGCGCCGTCCGGCGCCCGGCCGTCGGCCGGCCGTCGGGCGAACTCCGGAGACCCGCCCATGCAACTCGACCGCTACACCCAGAAGGCCCAGGAGGCGGTCGCCGCCGCCCAGAAAGCCGCCGAGGGGATGGAATCGCCGGTCCTCGATGCGGAGCACCTGCTCCACGCCCTCGTCGAGCCCGATGACGGCGTGCCCGCCGAGACGCTCCGCCGGCTCGGCGTCGACCTGCCGGCGTTCCGCGGCGAGCTGGCCGCGATCCTCGGCCGCCGCGCCCGCATCAAGGGCGGTTCGATGTCGCTCGACCCGCGGGCGAAGCGGGTCCTCGAGCTGGCCGAGGATGAGGCCCGTCGTCTCGGCGACGAATATGTCTCGACCGAGCACCTCCTTCTCGGCGTCATCGAGGCCGGCGGTGAGGCGCGTCAGCTGCTGGAGCGTCACGGTGCGAGCCGGGAGGCGGTCCTGGGCGCCCTGCAGAGCGTTCGCGGCGGGCAGCGGGTGACCTCCCAGAACCCGGAGAGCACGTACGCAGCCCTCGAGAAGTACGGCCGCGACCTCACCGCGGAGGCGCGGGCGGGCAAGCTCGACCCGGTCATCGGCCGCGACGACGAGATCCGCCGCACGATCCAGGTCCTCAGCCGGCGGACGAAGAACAACCCTGTCCTGATCGGCGAGCCGG
Source organism: Candidatus Limnocylindrales bacterium (assembly GCA_036276275.1). Lineage (GTDB taxonomy): Bacteria > Chloroflexota > Limnocylindria > Limnocylindrales > CSP1-4 > CF-46. The sequence goes on along the minus strand of DASUPH010000253.1, from coordinate 8,395 downwards.
GCGTCGGCAAGACGGCGATCGCCGAAGGGCTGGCCCAGCGCATCGTCCGGGGCGACGTCCCCGAGGGTCTCAAGGACAAGCGCGTCATCTCGCTCGATCTCGGCGCGGTCATCGCCGGAGCGAAGTTCCGGGGCGAGTTCGAGGAGCGCCTGAAGGCCGTTCTCAAGGAGATCAAGGACGCCGAGGGCCAGGTCATCCTGTTCATCGACGAGCTCCACACCGTCGTCGGCGCGGGCGCAGCCGAAGGGGCGATGGACGCCTCGAACCTCCTGAAGCCGATGCTCGCCCGGGGCGAGCTCCACACGATCGGGGCGACGACGCTCGACGAGTACCGCAAGCACATCGAGAAGGACGCCGCTCTCGAGCGCCGTTTCCAGCCGATCCTCGTCGGCGAGCCGACGGTCGAGGAGACGATCTCGATCCTGCGCGGCCTGCGCGAGCGCTACGAGGTCCACCACGGCGTCCGGATCACGGACTCCGCCCTCGTTGCGGCGGCCACGCTGAGCCACCGCTACATCGCCGACCGGTTCCTGCCCGACAAGGCGATCGACCTCGTCGACGAAGCCGCCTCGCGGCTCCGGATGGAGATCGACTCGATGCCCGTCGAGCTCGACGAGGCGGAGCGGCGCCGGATGCAGCTCGAGATCGAGCGGGAGGCGCTCCGCAAGGAGACCGACGACGCGGCGAAGGCCCGTCTGACCGCGCTCGAGAAGGAGCTCGCCGACCTCGAAGAGGAGACGGGCGCCCTCAGGCAGCGCTGGGAGGCCGAGAAGGCAGCGATCGCCGCGATCCGGGCGACGAAGACCGAGCTCGAGCAGATCGCGGTCCGGATCGAGCAGGCACAACGGGAGACCGACTACGAGACGGCGGCGAAGCTCCAGTACGAGACCCAGCCCCAGCTCCTGGCCACGCTCAAGGAGCAGGAGGCGGCGCTCGCTGCGCTCCAGGGCCCGGGTTCGATGCTGCGCGAGGAGGTGACGGCCGACAACATCGCCGAGATCGTCGCTGCCTGGACCGGGATCCCGGTTACGAAGCTGATGGAGGGCGAGCTCGAGAAGCTCGTCCGGATGGAGGATCGCCTCCACCAGCGTGTCGTTGGCCAGGACGAGGCGATCGAAGCCGTATCGGACGCGGTCCGGCGGGCTCGCTCCGGCCTCGGCGATCCTCGCCGACCGGTCGGCTCGTTCCTGTTCCTCGGCCCGACGGGCGTCGGCAAGACCGAGCTCGCCCGCGCGTTGGCAGAGTTCCTGTTCGACGACGACCAGGCGATGACCCGGATCGACATGAGCGAGTACATGGAGAAGTTCTCGGTCTCGCGGCTGATCGGGGCGCCACCCGGGTACGTCGGCTACGAGGAGGGCGGCCAGCTGACCGAGGCGGTCCGCCGCCGGCCGTACCAGGTGATCCTGCTCGACGAGATCGAGAAGGCCCACCCGGACGTCTTCAACATCCTCCTCCAGGTCCTCGACGACGGCCGCCTGACCGACGGCCAGGGCCGGACGGTCGACTTCAAGAACGTGGTCATCATCATGACGAGCAACGCCGGCAGCCAGCTGATCGCGGCCGCCGGCGGACGGGACCGCGATGCGGCCGCGTACGAGGCGATGAAGCGCCAGGTCATGGACTCCCTGCGCGCCCAGTTCCGGCCGGAGTTCCTCAACCGTGTCGACGAGATCATCGTCTTCCACGCCCTGTCCGAGAGCGATCTCGAGCAGATCGTCGACCTCCTCCTGAAGGGCCTCGAGCGTCGGCTGGCGGACCTGGATCTGCGCATCGAGCTCACCCCGGCCGCCCGCCAGGTCATCGTCCGGGAGGGCACCGATCCCGCCTTCGGCGCGCGACCGCTCAAGCGGACGATCCAGCGGCTCGTCGAGAACCAGCTGGCCCGGGCGCTCCTGAAGGGCGAGTTCTCGGCGGGCGACACGATCAGGATCGACGCCGACGCGGTGTCGGGCACGCTCGTCTTCTCGACCGACCGCTCGACGGTCGTGGCCGAGGGCGGGTCGCGTCGCGATGCCCGGTCGCGCTCATCGGATGGCGAGGACGCGGGTGAGCGCGAGCCCACCCGCGCCGGCGGCGGCCGACGGGGCCGTCGCGGCTCCGTCCTCGACCTGCCCGAGGTCGACGGGCCCAAGCGCAACGGCGACGGCGAGCTCGTCAACTGACGAGCCGTCTTCGGGCATCCTGAGCGGATGCGGTTCGACGCGGCGCTCGAGCGCCTGGCGACGTTTCCGGTCCCGCTACCCACTGGGCCGGAGAGCCTGATGCCGGTCTTCACGGACGGGCGGCTGCGGACGCGGTTCGCGCCGAGTCCAACCGCGCGACCGGCGGCCGTCCTCGTCCTCCTCTATCCGGACGCGGCCGGCGAGGCCCGGATCGTGCTGACCGAACGCGTCACGTACGACGGCCATCACAGCGGCGAGGTCAGCTTCCCCGGCGGCAAGGCCGAGCCGGCCGACGCCGATGCGACGGCGACCGCCCTGCGCGAGGCGGAGGAGGAGATCGGCCTGGATCCGGCCGCGGCTGGCGTGACCGTCGCCGGGCTGCTCGACCCGGTCTTCATCCCGGTGAGTGACTTCCGGATCGAACCCGTGGTCGCGTGGGCCGAGCGCGAACCGGTCCTCGTCGCGAACCCAGCCGAGGTCGCCCGGATCTTGACGCCGCAGGCGTCCGCCTTCCTGTCCGATGCCGGGATCGAGATCGTCGAACGGACGATCCGCGACTGGCCGCTCCGCTACGGCGGCTACCGGATCGACGGCCTCCATGTCTGGGGCGCGACGGCCCGGATCCTCGGCCAGCTCGGGGCGATCCTCGGCAGCGAGTCGCCTTAGGGCGCGACCGTCAGAGCGGCTCGCCGGCGGTCGGATCGGGCGGCGGTAGGTGGTCCGGCCCGGTCAGCTGGCCCTCGCCACGCGTGATCGGGCGACTCTCGCCGGGCTCGATCGCCGGCAACCGGCCCTCGAAGATCCCCCGGATCAGCGAGTCGTCGGCGCCGGCGAACTCGATGACGAATGCCCGCATGTGGCCGTGGTCGGCCCAGGCTCCATGGGGAATCCCTGGCGGCCACAGCACGGCTTCGCCGGCGGCGACCCGCGATCGTTCGGAGTCGACGACGACCCAGCCGCCACCCTCGATCACCACGAACCAGGTCGTGTTCGGGTTCGAGTGCGGCTCGATCCGGCCGTTCGGCTTGAACGCCAGCTCGGAGATGATCCCGCGGGCGTCGCTGTGAATCACCTGGCCGGTGACGCCGGTCGTGCCGGGCGGCCCGTCGGGCCGGCGATGGCCGACGCCGAAGCGGCGGATCTCGATCGGCATCAGCCGAGCCTGCGGCCGAGCCCGCCCCGGTCCGGGTCCCGGCCGGCCATCAGCGTCGCTTGCGGTTCTTGCTGGCTCGGGCCCGCCCGGCGTTCGGCCGCGTCGTCGTCGTCTTCGCGCCCTTCGGCCGGATCGTCGACTCGGGGTGAGCGAACTTGGACCGGGTGAAGTAGCGCTGCTTCGCCAGCTTGTGCTCGTACGCGTCGAGCTGCGGCGGGAACCGGATGAAGCGGACCCAGACCATGACCGCGAGCCCCGTGATCAGGATCACGAGCAGCACGATCATGTAGAAATTGAAGACGGCGGCGACGAGGAGCAGCCCGAACAGCGAGATCCCGGACCACAGCAGCCACTCGTACAGGTCGAGGTACGGCGCGTGGCGATGGAGCGCCCGGGTTCGGACGTTGTAGAGCACGATCAGGCCGACCAGGAGGATGAGGGTCGCGACCCAGAACGGCGTGTAGAGGTCCGGAGTCGCACGCGCGCTGAACCGGGTGAAGAGGTAGTCCCAGGGGAGCAGCTGCACGCTTGATCCTCGCTCAGTGACCGGCTCGGAATGGCCTCGCAGGGAACGCGCCAGACGGGGGCCCGCCGTCCGCTGCTGACGGTGGAGTATGCCACGGCCCGCGCTATACTCGGCCGCGAGACGCGTGCGCCCTCGGCGTGAGCAGGGTCGGAGGAGGAAAGCCCGGGTGCGAGCCCTGCTGTCGGTCGCCAACCGCGACGGGATCTCCACCCTTGCCCGTGACCTGCTCGCCCTCGACGTCGAGATCTACGCGACGGACGGGACGCGCGAGCACCTCGCCTCCGACGGCGTCGACGTCAAGGCCGTCTCCGAGCTGACCCATCTGCCGCCGCTCGCGGGCGGCCAGGTCAAGACGTTCCACCCGGAGATCTACGCCGGGATCCTCGCCCGGCGCGACGTCGAATCGCAGATGGCCGAGCTCGCGGAGCAGGGGATCGGGGCGATCGACATCGTGGTCGTCAACGTCAGCCCGTTCGCCCCGGCCGTCGGCGCCCAGCTGGTCGGCATCGACGAGGCGATCGAGATGATCGACGTCGGGGGCGCAGCGCTCCTCGGCGCGGCGGCCCGCAATGCCGCCGGTGTGGCGGCGGTCGGCAGCCCGGAGCACTACCCGAAGCTGATCAGCGAGCTGAAGAAGCACCACGCCCTGTCGGCCGAGCTGCGGGCCCAGCTCGCGGCCGACGCGTTCGGCGCCGTGGCGGCGTACTACGCCGAGATCGCCGCCTATCTCAACCAGATCGCGAACACGACGTTCCCGAAGCGGCTCGCGGTCGTCCTCGAGAAGGTCGACGACCTGCGCTATGGCGAGAACCCCCACCAGCGGGCGGCCTTCTACCGCGAGACGACCCACCGCAGCGGGACCCTCGCCGACGCGACGCAGATCCGGGGTGAGCGGCCGTCGTTCAACAACTACCTCGACCTCGACACGGCCTACCGGATCGCCCGCGACTTCACCAGCCCGACGGTCGCGATCGTCAAGCACACGGACCCGGTCGGGATCGCCTCGAGCGACGAGCTCGTCGAGGCCTATCGCCACGCCCTCGACACCGACGCCGTCGCGGCGTTCGGCGGGATCGTCGGGGTCAACCGCGAGCTCGACGGCGCGACGGCCCGGGAGATCGCCGCCAACTCGTACGAGGCCGTCGTCGCGCCCGGCTACAGCCAGGCGGCGCTCGGGATCCTCAAGGCCAAGGCCGGCCTGGAGATCCTCGCGATCCCACCCGACCCGACCGAGGGCATGCGCGACTACGGCATCGCCAACCTCGACTTCAAGCGGGTCGCCGGCGGCGTCCTCGTCGAGAGCCTCGACGAGGTCGGGCTGGACCGCGGTCGGCTCCAGGTCGTGACGACCCGCCGCCCGACGCTCGACGAGCTCAACGACCTGCTGTTCGCCTGGCGTTCGGTCTGCCATGTCCGGTCGAACGCGATCGTCCTCGCCCGCAACGGCGCGACGATCGGGATCGGCGCCGCCCAGGCCAGCCGCCAGGTCTCGGTGGAGATCGCCCTCCGCCGGGCCGGCGACCGGGCGAAGACGGCGGTCATGGCGAGCGACGCCTACTTCCCCTTCCCCGACGGAATCCAGATGGCCGCCCAGGCGGGCGTCACCGCGATCATCCAGCCGGGCGGCTCGATCCGGGACGAGATGGCGATCGAGGCGGCAGATCGCCACCACCTGTCGATGGTGTTCACGGGCACGCGTCACTTCCGCCACTGATGGAGCAACTTCTCGCGCTCGAGATGGTCCGGGTGACGGAGGCTGCGGCGCTCGCCTCCGCCCGGTTCATGGGCCGCGGCGAGAAGGACGAGGCGGACCACGCGGCCGTCGAAGCGATGCGCGCGACGATGGACGAGATCGAGTTCGCTGGCACGATCGTCATCGGCGAGGGTGAGCGCGACAAGGCGCCGATGCTCTGGATCGGCGAGCCGGTCGGGCGGCGAACGACCGGCGCCCGCGACGATGTGCCGGAGATCGATATCGCGGTCGACCCGCTCGAAGGGACGAACCTCGTCGCCCACGGCCAGGCCGGCGCGATCACCGTTCTCGCGGCGTCCGAGAAGGGCGGCCTCATCAACGCCCCCGACACCTATCTCGACAAGCTGTGCGTCGGGCCGGTCGCCGCCGGCAAGGTCGACATCCGGCTGCCCGCCCGCGAGAACCTCGCCCGGATCGCCACCGAGCTCCGTCGTTCGATCGCCGACATCACCGTCGTGATCCTCGAGCGGCCGCGGCACGAGTCCCTGATCGAGGAGGTCCGGGCGGCCGGCGCGCGGATCAAGCTGATCAGCGACGGCGACCTGTCGGCTGCGATCAGCTGTGCCGTCCAGGGCACCGGCGTCCATGCCGTGATGGGGATGGGCGGAGCCCCGGAGGGCGTCATCACGGCCGCCGCACTGCGCTGTCTCGGCGGCGAGATCCAGGCCCGCTTCCGCTACCGCAGTGAGGAGGAGAAGGCTCGCGGCACGGCGATGGGCCACGGCGACGAGGACCGCGTCTACTCCACGGAGGACCTCGCCCCGGGCGAGAACCTCGTCTTCGCCGCAACCGGGGTCACGACCGGTGACCTGCTCCAGGGCGTCCGCTACTTCGGCGGTGGGGCACGGACGCATTCGCTCGTCATGGGCTACCAGACAAAGCAGGTCCGGTTCGTCGATACGGTCCACATGTTCGACCGCGACCGGCCGCCCTCCGTCCGGCTCTAGAGCGATGATCGGCCACGTCGCGCTGCCGCAGCTCCTGCTGGTCGCGCGGTCGCTGACGATCGCCGGCTGCATCGCTCTCCTGTTCGTCGCGACGCGCCGCGGCCGATGAGCCGCCCGCCGACCATCGTGGCGATGGGCGGGGGCGGCTTCCAGATGGAGCCGGACAACTCGCTTCTCGACGATCACGTGCTGGCCGTCGCCCGGGAGGGCACGGATCGCGATCGGCCGCGGATCTGCCTGATCCCGACCGCCAGCGCCGACGACGAAGTCCTGATCGCCGACTTCGAGCGGCTGTTCGCGCCACGCGCCGAACCGCGCGTCCTGCGCCTGTTCAAGCGCACCGACGATGACCTCCGGTCGGTCATTCTCGGCCAGGACGCGATCTACGTGACCGGCGGCAACACCGCCAACCTGCTCGCGATCTGGCGGCTGCACGGCCTCGACGACGTCCTCCGCGAGGCGTGGAGCGCGGGTGTCGTGATGGCCGGGATGTCGGCCGGGGCAATCTGCTGGTTCGAGGCGTGCACGACCGATTCGTTCGGCCTGTCACTGCGTCCGCTCGATGGCGGCCTCGGGATGCTGGAGGGCAGCCTGAGCCCCCATTACGGCGGCGAGGACCAGCGCCGACCACTGTTCCAGCGACTCATCGGCGAGGGGACGCTGCCCGCCGGGTACGGCGTGGACGATGGCGCGGCGCTCGTCTTCCGGGACCGCGAGCTGGTCGACGTCGTCTCGTCCGAGCCCGACGCGGCCGCCTACCGGGTCGAGCCCGACGGTGCCGGGGGCGCGACCGAGACGCCTGTCCGCGCCCGGCTCCTCGGAGCCTGAACCCGGCCTTCGTCAGGCGTCCGGCAGCGAACGCCAGCTCGACGCGACCGAATCCCAGGTCGCGATCGGACGGACCGCGTCGGGGCCCTCGATGGCCGCTCGCCGGCGGGCGGCCGTGGCCACGGTCTCGGGCCAGCCGGGCGGAACGAGCCCGGCCGCGATGTCGGCCAGCGGAGCCAGGACGAACAACCGCTCCGCGGCTTCCGGATGGGGCACGACGAGGAGCCGGTCGGCCTTGCCGGGATCGAGCGAGAGCCCGGCCGGCGGCCGGTCGAGCGACAGTCGGGCCCGGCCGAACACGAGGAGATCGAGATCGAGCTCGCGGGGGCCCCAGCGCTCGCGCTCCTGGCGGCCGAACGCGCGCTCGAGCTGCTTGAGCGCGACCAGCAGGGTGGTGGCACCGGTCGCCGGGTCGGGCCCGGCGGGCACGTCGAGGCCGACGACGGCGTTGCGGAACGGCGGCTGGTCGACGACGCCGACGGGTCGGGTCACGTAGAGCCGCGAGACCGCGTGGGGCCGGACGCCCGGCAGCGCGGCGAGCGCCCGGATCCCGCGACCGATCGTCCCGGCGGCGTCGCCGAGGTTCGCCCCGAGACCGATGTATGCCCGGATCCGTCGCACCGGCCGGCCGACCTCCGCTCGCTAGACTCGCCCGATGACCCGGGTCAACGTGATCATCTTCTACCGCCACGCGGCGCCGGGCGCCGGTCCGCTGGAAACGGCCTTCGCGACGATCCGCTGGCAGAACGCCAATCGCCAGGCGATCGGCTTCTTGCGCGCCGGAGCCGAGGTCGGGATCCTCGACGACCTCGACAACGACAACTCCTTCGGCCAGCACGTCCGGGAGACCGTCGAGGCGCTCGCTCCGGACGGCGTCATCCTGCTCGGCTCGGGCAGCATCCCGCTCGCAACGGCGGCCGACCGCCGGGCCTTCGTCGCCACGGCCGGCGGCCCGCCCGGACGGGCGCTCGCCAACAGTCGCTACTCGGCCGACATCGTGGCCGTCGCCGGCGCCGCCCGGCT
>DASUPH010000252.1:0-3184 GCA_036276275.1 Candidatus Limnocylindrales bacterium | reverse complement strand
CCGGAGCTCCGGCGGGTGATTGCACCGAGGACATCGACCCAGACTGCCGCATCTCGTCGGTCGACGTCGGCTCCGGCCGGCCCCCGGCTCACCACGTGGTCCGGCCCATGAATCGAGACGAGACCGGCGGTCTGGCGGTCTCGTCTCTTGTCGATCGCTCGATGGCTCCCGCCCGGCGGGAGCTCGCCCGGATCAGCCGCAGGGCGACGGGCAGGCCACGAAGACGTTCGAAGTCGTGGCCGAGTTGGCCGCGTTGAGGGTGCTGGTCGTGGCGCCGTTGAAGATCGGGCCGTACATGTTCGACTGGCCCGAATACCCGTACGAATTGAGCGAGCGGATCGTCCCGGCGTCGCCGGTGCTCGTGCCGTTCGCCAGCGCGAAGTCCGAGAACCAGGGGCCGCCGGAGGAGCCGCCAGTCATGCCGCAGGCGAGCTTGTAGTTCGTGTTCGAGGTCAGGGCGTCGAAGCCGAGCGGGCCCTGGCAGTACGTCAGGTCGTTACCGTGGTACTTGCCGGCGGCCGGGTACCCGAAGGCATCGACCACGGTGTTCGTGCCCATCGCGGAGGCCTGCAGCCCGAACGTGCCGAGCGCATCGAGCTGGCTGTTCGCCTTGCCGCCCGGGCCGACGACCGCGAAGGCCCAGTCGTAGTGGGTCGCCCGCGTGTTGAAGCCGCCGGCGGAGGCAAAGCCGTCGTTGACCACGAGGGCCGACGCCGTCCAGCACCCGAAGGCGGTGGCGGAACAGGTGAACGTCGGGCTGCTGTCGAACTGCGGGATGAACATCCAGTTCGTGGCGAACGCCGCGTTGCTGTGGATCACGGCCTCGTCGTAGGCGCAGTGCCCGGCGGTGATGACGAGCGAGAAGCTCTGGCGGCTGTCCGTCAGAGCGGTGCCGCTGCAGACCCACGAGCCGCCGGCCATGTCGAAGAAGACCTTGCCGGTGACCTTGTAGACCTTGCCCTTGCCGTTCGGCCACGAAGCGCCGGTCGTGCTGCCGGAACCGCCCCCGCCCGGCTTCCCCTTCGTCGGTGCGACGTGGAAGCCGCGGACGGGATCGAAGGCGATGTCGCGCGGGACAGCGGCCCGCATCCGGGCCTCCGTCCAGTGAGCGACGATCGCGTCGTGGCGAGACGTGGCGCCCGCCCCGCCTCCAGCAGCGGCCGCGCCGCCGGCCAGGACCGGCAGGGTGGCCAGGACGAGGAGGCCGGCGAAGGCAGCCGAACGCCGTGAGCGCATGGACGATCTCCCAGGGCTTGGTGGACGTTGCACAGCAAACTGCACGGCAGGGTGCCGGGTCAAGTCCAGCCGCCGACAGCACGAGCGACGGCGGTGCGACCCGACACCGCCGAAACGCACGTGGGTACGGCCCGTTCGCCTTCGTCGCCGAACTGAAACGCCGAGCGGGAGTGGCGTGTCCCGTTCGTACCGCGTGTCGGCGAGACTCCGACCATGGCTCAGACTGTGCTCTTCTCCCGGTACCGGCTGCTGGAGCCCGTGGGAACGGGTGGCTCGGCGGAGGTCTGGCGCGCGCTCGACAAGAAGACCGGCGAGGAGGTCGCCGTCAAGCGCCTCCACCCGATCGTCGTCGCCGACGAAGCCGGCAGGGCGCGCCTGCGGCGCGAGTTCGAGGCGCTCCAGTCCCTCGACGAGCCTCACATCGTCCGGGTCCGCGACCTGCATGTGGGAAAGAGGGAGGCAGCCCTGATCCTCGACTTCGTCCGAGGCCAGTCGCTCGCCCAGCGTCTGGCTGCAGTCGGCGCAGGCGAGGCGTCGGCATTCTCGCCGGAGGCGGCAGTCGCGATCGTCGCCGACGTCGCCGCCGCGCTCTCGGCGGCCCACGCCGCGGGGATCGTCCACCGCGACGTGACACCGGGCAACATCCTCCTCGGACCCGACGGCGTGGCCCACCTGACGGACTTCGGGATCGCCCGCGGCGACACGGACGCAACCGCGGTCACGGCCGCCGGCCAGCTGATGGGGACGATGCGCTACCTCGCCCCCGAACAGCTTCGGGGCGCCCCGTCGACACCGGCCAGCGATCTCCACTCCCTTGCGGCGGTCGCATACGAGATGCTCGCCGGTCGGCACGCGTATGACGTCACCACGCCGGTCGCCCTCGCTGAAGCCCAGGCGGCGGGTCCCCCGCCGATGCCCGGCGTCTCGGCGGCGATCGACGAGGCGGTCCGCGGCGGGCTGGCGATCGAGCCGTCCGACCGGCCGGACGGCGTTGCCGAGTTCGCGAAGACCCTCGAGGCCGCCGTCGCCGCCGAATCGACCGCATCGATCTCGATCGAACTGCCGCGCGACGAGACGGCCCTGATCTCCCTGGCCCCGCTGTCCATGGCGGCGGCCGCACTCGGCGAGAGCGTGGCGGCTCCGCGTCCGACCGCGACGGCGCCCGGTGAGGAAATCGGCGTGGCGTTGCCCTCGCGCGCGGCCGCAACCCACGGCTCGATGCCGCAGGCGATCGGTCTCGCCGATCGGCCCCGGCCGGTCAATCCGCTGCGCGGGCTCGCGCGTCTGCCCGCACCGCTCGCCGGTCTTCTCGCGGTGCTTCTCGCGGTCGGCGTCCTCGCGGCTGCCAACTCGAGCAACCCGGGTGGCGCGACCGGCCCGACGGCGCGCCCGGCGGCGGTGGTCAAGCCGACGGCCCGGCCGACTGCTGCCCCGACGAAGGAGCCGAAGGGCCACGGCCACGACAACGGCAAGGGCAAGGGCGACGGCGGCTGACCAGCTCCGATCTTCGCGATCGGCGCGACAGCTGACGTAGCCCTCCTGCGACGGACGTCGCGGCCGCACTGGACGGACGTCGTCAAATCGCCGACACCACCCGGTTTCGTTGAAGAAGGCCGCGCGGCGATCCCTCGTACCCCGTGAGCACCCACACAGCCCTGGTGTTCGCAGAAAGGTACGGACCAACGATGAGCATCTTCCGCAACACGACCGGCGGCATCCGCCCCGCCGTCGCCCTCTCCCTCGCCGGCGCGGCGATCGTCGTGGTGACCGCGACCGCACTGGCGGTCGGCGGCAACAAGGCGGCAGCGCCGACTCCGCCCGCCCGCCCGTCGACGAGCGCCGTGGCCAGTGCGCCGCCGCCATCGGCTGCGCCGGTCGCGACTCCGAAGCCGATGACGAAGCCGACTCCGAGGCCGACGCACACCAACTCCCCCACCGACCCGGCGCC
>DASUPH010000251.1:0-4679 GCA_036276275.1 Candidatus Limnocylindrales bacterium | reverse complement strand
TGGCCAGCGTCCCGTCGTCCTTGAGCGCCTTGAGGGCCGCGGTCAGGGCCGCGCCGAGGTCGGTCTTGCCCTTCCCGTAGTAGATGCCGTAGCGATCGTTGCCAACGATCGAGTAGGCGACGTCGTACTTGCCCGGGTTCTTCAGCTGGAAGTCGGCCACGGACGTGTCGATCTCCCAGACGGCGTCGACCCGCCCGAGCACGATCTGCTGGTACTCATCGGCGACCTTGGGATAGGCCTGGACCTTGATCGCGGCGGCGCCGCCGTCGGTGCACTTCTTGCTCGCGGCCGTGATCCGCTCCTGGACGAGACCGCCGCCCTGGATCGAGACGCTCTTGCCGCACAGGTCGGCCTCGGCCTTGATGCCCTTGGGGTTACCGGCCGGAACCATGATCACCTGGCTCGTCGCGAAATACGGAACGGCGTCGGCCACCTTGGTGCGGGTGTCGTTGATGTACAGGGCGCTCCAGACGAGGTCGCAGCGACCCGCGGTGAGCGCCGGGATCAGGCCGTCGAAGGCCGTCGAGACGATCTTCTCGGTCAGCCCCAGCTTCTTCGTGACGGCCTGGTAGGTCTCGACGTCGAAGCCGACCGGCGTGTTCGGGTCGTTGGGCTGGTAGAACTCCATCGGCGAATACTCGATATCGACGCAGTTCGAGAGCTCGCCCGCCTTGAGGAGCGACGTCGGAGCGGCGACCGCCACGGCCGACGGGCTCGCGGCGACGCTCGGCTCCACGCTGGCCGGTGTCGACGACGTGGCGGCGCTCGGCGACGCCGGCGTGGACGTTGCCCCGCCCGTGCCGGTGCACGCGGACGCGATCAGCCCGAACGCCGCGACGAGCACGGGCAGGCGCTTGCGAAGTCCAGTCACGATTCTCCTCCTCCAACGGTCCGGCGCCGCGATCCGCTCCCGACCCTGGCGGCCCCTTGCGGCGCCCGCCGCAGGGCACACTTGTACCACCTGTACGCAAGGGAGGTCGTCGCGCCGTGAGCGAGGAGGATCAGTTCGAAGCAACGGTCTTCACGAACGGCCGCGTCCTGACCTGCGACCCGCGGCGGCCGACCGCCCGTACGGTCGCGACCCGTGCCGACCGGATCGTCGCGGTGGGTGACGAGGCGGCGGTCCGGGCCGAGGCCGGGCCGGACGCGTCGGAGATCGATCTCGGCGGGCGAACGGTCGTCCCGGGGTTCATCGACGCCCACAACCATTTCGCCTGTACGGCCGAGACGTTCGCGGCCGTCGACGCCCGGCCGTCCTCGGCCGGCTCGATCGCCGCGCTCCTCGTCCTCATCGATCGGGCCGCCGAGCGGACGCCGCCGGGTGGCTGGGTCCGCGGCTTCGGGATGGATTGGACGCGATTCGCGGAGGGGCGCCGGCCGACGCGCTGGGACCTCGACGAGGTCACCCGCGAGCACCCCGTCGTCATCCTCCACGTCTCCGGCCACTACGCCCTCGTCAACTCGCGGGCCCTCGCGGACCGCGGGATCACCGACGACGTGACCGATCCGCCGGGCGGCTCGCTCGAGCGTGATGCCGCGGGCCGCCCGACCGGGCTGCTGCTCGACAGCGCGACGAACCTCGTCCTCCAGAGCTCGGTCGACATCGGCAGTCATGGGCCGAACATCCACACCGCGATCGAGACGGACGCGCTGGTGGCGATGCTCGACGAGGCCTCGCGACGCTACCTCGTGGCGGGCCTGACGACGATCTGCGATCCGCAGGTGACCTCACGAGAGCTGACGGCGTATCGCGAGGCGCGGGCACGGGGCGTCCTCCGCATCCGGACGGTGGCGATGCCGCTGTCGCACGAGCTCGAGCAGCTCCTCGCGATCGGGCTCGTGGGTCCGTTCGGGGACGACTGGCTGCGGATCGGCGGGATGAAGTTCTACACGGACGGCGCGATCACCGGCGGGACGGCGATGTTCAGCCGGCCGATGGGATCGCGCGGCCAGTACCCCGGCACGCTCTATCACGAGCCCGCCGAGCTGGCGAGCCTGCTGCGGACGGCGGCGACCGCCGGCTGGCAGCTCGCGATCCACACGATGGGCGACCGGGCGATGGGGATCATGCTCGACGCTGTCGAGGCGGCGATGGTCGCGGCGCCGGACGGCGACCTCCGCCACCGGATCGAGCACGCAACCTGGCCGACGCCCGAGCAGCTGCGGCGGATCGCCCGCCTGGGCATGGTGCCGGTGACTCAGCCGGGCTCGATCGCGGAGCTCGGCGACATCTGGCGGGACCACCTGGGCGATCGGATCGAACGGGCGACGCCGCTTCGCGAGGAGCTGGAGCTGGGGATCCGGCCCGTGATCAGCAGCGACGCGTTCGTCCAGAGCTACCGGCCACTCGACACCGTCGCGGCGGCGGTTCGGCGGGTCACGCCGAGCGGCGTCCGCGTCGGAGCCGACCAGGAGCTGACGATCGAGGAGGCGCTGGCCGCCCACACGATCGACGCGGCTCGGGCGCTCCACATGGACGACCGGATCGGCTCGATCGAGCCCGGCAAGCTGGCCGACCTCACGATCATCGACGGCGACCTGCTCGACACGCCGCCCGAATTGCTCCGGGGCCTGCCGATCTGGATGACCGTCGTCGGTGGGGCGATCGCCTATCGGGCCGGGTAGCTAGCCGATCGATCGCCGAGGCCCTCAACGCCCGCGCGGGTTCGTCAGCCAGACGAGGCCGACGAGAACCGCCACTCCGATCAGCCACGGGATCAGGAAGATGACGCCGGCGACGAACGTGATCCCGCCGACGATCAGATGGCCCGTCAGCAGCGGCACGCAGGAGACGAACAGGTAGCCGCAGATCCAGATCAGGAGCAGGACACGCAGGATCGTGTTCGTCGCCATTTCGCCGATCGTACATGCCGGAGAATCGAACCGCCCGTCAGGCTCAGGGCTCGACGGGCGATATCGATGACGGTGGAGTGATCCCGCGGAACGGGTGTCGGCCCCCCAGTGCCCGGGGGGACCGACGCGTCGCACCTTGTGAGCACGACCCCTCGCCGACAACGATGCGTCATGGCGTGCCGCGGCGCATCCTGCAGACTGCGTAATTCGCGGCAGGACGCCGACGGATGCGATCGCGAGTAGCATCCTGCAACTGACTCGACCGGTTGGACGCCCGTGCGATGCCTGGCGCCCTCGCGGTCATCCGGAGGCGCACCCGTGAAGCTCGGACTCCAGATCTCGTCGTTCACCTGGCCCGGTGGCGCGGAGGCCATCGGGCCGACCCTCGGCCGGGTCGCCGGCCAGGCCGACGACATCGGCCTCGATTCGATCTGGGTCATGGACCACTTCTTCCAGATCCGCGGCGTCGGGCGCCCGGAAGAACCGATGCTCGAAGGCTGGACGGCTCTCGGGTTTCTCGCGGCGCACACGAAGAACGCTCGCCTCGGACTGATGGTCGGCGGCGTCCACTACCGGCTGCCGGGCCTCTGGGTCAAGGCCGCGACGACCCTCGACGTCCTGTCGGGCGGCCGGGCCTGGCTGGGCATCGGGGCCGCCTGGAACGAGGACGAGTCGCGCAGTCTCGGATTCCCGTTCCCGCCGCTCGGCCAGCGCTTCGAGATGCTCGAGGAGACACTCCAGATCGCCCATGCGATGTGGCAGGGGGAACGCGGCAGCGACGGCGAGTTCCACGGGCGCCACTACCACGCAACCCGTCTGATGAACTCGCCGCAGTCGATCTCCCGGCCGCGGGTTCCGATCATGATCGGGGGCGGTGGCGAGCGGAAGACGCTCCGCCTGGTCGCCCAGTACGCCGACGCGACGAACGTCTTCGGTGGCCCCGAGGGGATCGCCCACAAGTACGAGGTCGTCCGACAGCACTGCGCCGACGTCGGGCGCGACCCTGCCGAGATCGAGCGCTCGACCCTCCAGAACATCAATCTGACCCGCGAATCGCCGGGCCAGGTGGTCGACCGGTTCGGCGAGCTCGCCGATGCCGGCGCCCAGCACGTGATCATGGGCGTCGCCGACGTGACCGACCCGCAGCACCTCGAGTCCGTCGGGCGCGACATCCTGCCGCAGGTTCGGGCGCTCTAGCCCTGACTGCCGATACCCCCTGGGGGTATGCCTCCGTGCTACGATTGAGGTCATGAGCGACGAGGCAAACCGCCGCGCCGGCACGACCGGCAAGGGTGCCGCCACGGCGGGCAAGGCCGCCGACGCGAACGGGACGGCACCGGCGGACCCGTTCGCCGGCTTCTCGATCGACTTCGGCGGCGGAGCGCCGGCATCCGACGGGGCGGAGACGACTGCCGTGCCGAACGACGGGGCCGCCGCGGCATCACCGTTCGGGGCGCCGATCTCGTTCGGTGCCCGGCTCGCGGAGGCGCCGGCCGAGCCGATTCGCCGACCGGTCACCGGCGGCCCGGGCACCGCCAAAGGTGACGACGGCGACGCCAACCGGACCAACATGATGATCCTCGGGTCGGGCCCGGCCGGGCTGACGGCCGCAATCTACGCGGCGCGAGCCAACCTGAGTCCGATCGTCCTCGCGGGCGCGGTCCCCGGCGGCCAGCTGATGATCACGAGCGACGTCGAGAACTACCCGGGCTACCCGGACGGCGTCATGGGGCCGGTGATGATGCAGGAGTTCCGCACCCAGGCCGAGCGCTTCGGCGCCGAGTACGTCACCGACGACGTGACCAAGGTCGATCTCTCCGAGCGTC
>DASUPH010000250.1:0-3705 GCA_036276275.1 Candidatus Limnocylindrales bacterium | reverse complement strand
AGGTGGCTGATCTTGTCGACGGTGAAGTCGAAGACCTTGACTCCGCCTTCGACCCTGGGCTCGATCGGCTGGTTGCCGGCGCCCTCCACCTTGCCGTACTCGCCGTCAAGGAAGCGCTTGACGACCGCGAGGGCGGCCGCGTCATGGTCCGGCGGAGCGCCGCTCGCGGTGGGCGCGTTCGACGCGTGATCGTGGCTGGGGCTCGCGGCCGGTGCGCTCGCACCGGGGGTGCCGGGCGACGGCTGGCCGGCGTTCGCGCCCGCCGCGGCGGGCGGTCCGAAGGTCCATGTCGGCGCTCCGGCGCTGGGCGCGCACGCGGCGACCCCGACCGCCACGAGGCCGCCACCCGCCAGCGCAGCGCTGCGCAGGAACCCGCGGCGGCTGAGCGGCTCGGTGAGCGTCGGGGCGGCGCCCGAATGGCCCGGATGATCGGCGGCTTCCGGGTCAGGGCTCGTCTGGCTGTTCGTCGTGGCGATCGTCGTCGTGGGGCTGCTGTTCATGAAGATGACCTCGGGCGAATCTGACCTTGATGAGAAACGAGAGCCCGAGAGGCGGACGGCCCCTCGGGCTCTCGACGTGTGGCGGTCGCCGTGCAACGAGCGACCGTCAAATTCACATCGTCGCTGGCTCTGGCGTCGACGGCGTAACCGTCCTCATCCTGGCGTGCCAGGGAACGCCGAGGCGCGGAAGGATGTAGCGGTCGAGGCCGTAATAGCCGGCGACCTTCCAGGCGAGGATCAGCCCGATGGCGAACGTGAACATGATCGGGTTGACCGACGCGGAGCCGGCCAGCAGGAACGACATGTTCATCAGGGCGCCGAAGAATGCGGCGATACCGGTCAGTGCGCCGACGAGCAGTCCGACGCCGACCGCGAGCTCACCGAACGTGATCAACCAGGCAAACCAGCCCTGGGCATGCTGGTCGATGAGGAACTGGAGGAAGCCGCGATACCACTCGAAGCTGATCGGCGGGCGGCCGGTCTCCGGGATCTTGACGGCGTTCTGCCAGTAGCCGAGGAGCGCGGTGCCACCGTCGACCCAGCCCCCGCCAGTGAGCTTGTGCCAGCCGGCATCGACCCACTCGAAACCGACGAAGATGCGGATCGGCAGCCAGAAGAGGCCGGCCCGGGTGTTGCTGAACAGGTACCGCGCGAACGCGGGGCCCTCGACCTCCACGGCCTGCGCCTCGGGCGCGTTCCGGTCCTGGAACATCAGGAAGAGGACGACGATGGCAAGGACCCAGAAGGCGACCGTTGCGATCACCTGCGTGGTCGAGCCGTCCGCCGGCGCGAACCACGGGTTCTCCATGTAGAAGAGGACGACCGCGGCGACGATGGCCAGCGGCGTCACGAGACTGCGATATCGGGCGAACATGCGGCGATCCCTCTCTTCCTGCTGCCGTCCCTCGGCGGCCAGCTCTCCCTCGAGGATGGTCCTCCACGATGTCTAGTGCATCTGTGCGTCGACCACCACGACATGACAAGTTGCCATCTCGGATACGCGCGTCGACGTGCTGCCGAGAACGAGGCGTCCCAGCAGCCCTCGGCCGTGGGAGCCCATCACGATGACATCCACATTCTCCGCCTCCGACGCCGCGAGAATCGCCTCGGCGGGTTCGCCTTCCCAGACGAGGAAGGTCGCCCGGGCGCCTGCTCGTCGGGCATTGTCGACGATGCGCTGGACCCCGACCTCGATCCGGGATCGCTCCTGATCGACGCGTCGGAGGAAGACTCCGCCCGGCAGGCGAAGGCGTCGTGGGTCGATCACGCTCAGCACCAGGAGTTGCGCGCCAGTCTCGACGGCGAGTTGGATCGCCTCTTCAGCGGCCTGCGCGGACGCGGGTGACAGGTCCGTCGCGAGCAACAGACGCTCAATCTCGGTGGGCTGGCTCGCGGTTCCGCGCTCGTCCCGGGGCGCGTGTGGCGCGGACGGATCCAATGTCTCCGGCCGGCGCGACATCCAGTCAGCTGCTGCGTCCATGCGGCTGATCATCGAGTGGAGCACCGGCGCGGACCAGTGACCTCCGGCCCCTTCCGGACGGGCCAACCAGCCCCGCGGACCAGGGCGTTGCTATGCTCGTTGGCGATGCTCGATTCGGACGTCGATCTCGCACGAACCCAGGGCGAAGTTCAGGCCGCCCTGGACGCGGCCGTCCGGGGGATCGCCGGCCTTGTCCCTCTCGACGACGTGCTGCAGGTCATCGTGGATCGCGTTCGCCCCCTCGTCGGCGCCCAATATGCGGCGCTCGGGATCGTCGACGCCAACGGCCGGATCGAACGGTTTACGACCAGCGGCATGAGCGACGAGACCCGGGAACGCATCGGCCCACTCCCGCAGGGCCACGGGCTGCTCGGCCTGATCATTCGGGAGAACCGATCGTTCCGGATCCCCGACATCAACATGGATCCTCGGCGGCACGGATTTCCGCCCAATCACCCTGCGATGACGAGCTTCCTCGGCGTGCCCATCACGGTCAAGGGCACGACGGTCGGCCGGCTGTACCTGACGAACAAGATCGGCGCCGCGGAGTTCAGCGAGGGGGATCGATCGCTGGTCGAGACCTTTGCGCTCCACGCCGGGATCGCGATGGAGAACGCCCGCCTCCATGAACAGCTGCAGCGGCTCGCCGTCGTCGACGAGCGGGATCGGATCTCCAAGGACCTCCACGACGGCATCATCCAGAACATGTACGCCGTCGGGCTGTCGCTCGAGGACGTGCCGGACCTCATGGAGGACGACCGGGCGGAGGCCGTAACGCGCGTCGAACGCGCGATCGACTCGATCAGTCTGTCGATCCAGGACATCCGCAATCTCATCTTCGGGCTGCGGCCGGGGCTCCTGGAGGGCACGACCCTTGTCGCCGGATTGGCGGCGCTCGTCGAGGAATACCGCCACAACATGGTCGTCGAGTTCGAGCTGCGTGTTCCCGAGGCCGTCGCCGAGCCATCCGCCGACGCCACCGGGCAGCTCCTCAGCATCGTCGGCGAATCACTGAGCAACGTCGTCCGTCATTCGCGTGCGACCCGCGCCAGCCTGGAGCTGACGACGGCCGACGACGGAGCGACCTGGGAGCTGCGAATCGAGGACAACGGCGTCGGGTTCGACCAGGCGAGCGTCGGGAAGCTGGGTCACCACGGCCTCGCAAATACCCGCGCCCGCGCCGAAGCCCTTGGCGGCACCATCCTGATCGACAGCCGACTCGGCGGCGGCACCCGCGTGATCGTCCGCGTCCCCACTCGCCTGCAATAGAGGAGCCCACGTGCCCGAAACGGAGCCGTCATCAAATCCTTTGACACTCCTGATCGTCGACGACCACGAGGTCGTGCGACAGGGATTGGTCGCCTTGCTCGGCCGGCGGCCCGAGTTTCAAGTGGTCGCCGAGGCAGGCACGGTCGCGGAGGCGGTGGCCGCCGCGCGAAAGTTCCAGCCGGATCTCGTCGTCATGGACGTTCGGCTCCCCGATGGCTCGGGGGTGGAAGCGTGCCGAGAAATTCGGGCCGAGTTCCCCGCGACGCGCGTCGTCATGCTGACGAGTTATCCGGACGAGGACGCGGTCCTGTCAGCGATCGTGGCGGGCGCGAGCGGATACCTCCTCAAGCAGGTTCGCGCCCGCGATCTCGTGGCGGCCCTCGAGGCCGTCGGACGCGGCGAGTCGCTGCTCGATCCGGCCGTCACGGGGCGCGTCCTCGAACGGGTCCGAAGGAT
>DASUPH010000249.1:0-5055 GCA_036276275.1 Candidatus Limnocylindrales bacterium | reverse complement strand
CGCCGCCCGGAGGGCCTGATCGGGCTCTCGATCCTGATCGTCTTCGTCATCCTCGCGGTCGTCCCGAACCTGATCGTCGGGCCGCTCCAGACGGCCGTCACCGCGACGGGCGGACGGCTGACACCGCCGAGCGCGACCCATCTCTTCGGGACGGACGAGCTGGGTCGGGACGTCCTGAACCAGACCGTCCACGGTGCCCGGATCTCGCTCGCCATCGGCCTCCTCGCGACGTTGATCACCGTGGCCATCGGCGCGGTCGTGGGGATCGTCGCCGGCTTCGTCGGTGGCTGGCTGGACGCGGTGCTCATGCGGATCACGGACTTCTTCCTCGTCCTCCCGACGTTCGTCCTGGCGTTGATCCTGACGCCGATCATCCGTGAGCTCGTCGGGTCGGCAGCGACCGAGGTCTTCGGGATCCGGATGACCCTGATCGTCATCGTCATCGTGATCGGGATCACGAGCTGGTCGTCGACGGCCCGGATCATCCGATCGCAGACGCTGTCGTTGCGGGAGCGGGCGTTCGTCGATCGAGCCCGGTCGATCGGGGCCGGCAGCGGCCACATCATGCGCCGTCACATCCTGCCGAACGTCATCAACCTGATCGTCGCGAACGCGGTGCTGACGTTCGCGGGAGCGGTGCTCACCGAGACGACCCTCTCGTTCGTCGGACTGGGCGATCCGTTCCAGCCGTCGTGGGGCCAGCTCCTCGAGGCGGCCCGCGCGAGCGGCGCCCCCGGCCTCGGGGCGTGGTGGTACTTCATCCCGCCGGGCGCCTGCATCGTCCTCGTCGTGCTGGCGTTCACGCTCGTTGGAAGCGCCCTCGACGACCTGCTGAACCCGAAGCGGCAGGGACGTCGGTGACGGCGACGTCGACGGCTGGGGGAGGGCGCGGCAGCTCGACCCGAACGGCGCCCGTCGACGCCCGCGGCCGATCACTCCCGACGCAGGCCGACCCGAGCCAGCCGCTCCTCGTGGTCGAGGGGCTCAAGACCCACTTCAGCCTCGACGGAGCAACCGTCCACGCGGTCGACGGGGTCAGCTTCCAGCTCGACCAGGGCGAGGCGCTCGGCATCGCCGGCGAGTCCGGCTGCGGCAAGACGACGACCGCCCTGTCGCTGGTCCGGCTCCTGCCCGGGAACGCCCGGATCGAGGCCGGCAGCATCCGCTACTTCGGGATCGACCTGGTGACGAAGAGCGACAACGCCCTGCGCCGCTATCGCTGGCGCGAGATCTCGATCGTCTTCCAGGGCGCGATGAATGCGCTCAATCCGGTCCATCGCCTGCGCGACCAGATCACCGAGCCGCTGATGGAGCGGCTGAACCTCTCCGAGAAGGCCGCCATCAAGCGCGCCGGGGAGCTGCTCGAGCTCGTCGGGATCCCGAAGCAGCGGGGCAGTGCCTACCCGCACGAGCTGTCGGGCGGCATGCGGCAACGGGCGATGATCGCGATGGCCCTCGCCTGCGACCCGGCGATCGTCATCGGCGACGAGCCGACGACGGCCCTCGACGTGATGATCCAGGCCCAGATCCTGGAGCTCCTCGAGCGGCTGCGTCACGAGCTGGGGTTGTCGCTGATCCTCATCACCCACGACCTGTCCGTGATCGCCGAGACGTGCGACCGGATCCTCGTCATGTACGCCGGCCGGGTCGCGGAAGAGGGCGCCGTCGGCGAGGTGTTCGCCCGACCTCGTCATCCGTACACGCAGAAGCTCCTCGCGTCGTTCCCCAACATCTCGGCGGACCGGCGCACCCTCGACGTGATCCCCGGGGCGCCGCCCGACCTGCGGACACCGCCGCCCGGCTGCCGGTTCGCGCCGCGCTGCCCGTTCGTGATGGCGGTCTGCACGGAGGTCGTGCCGCCGGAGGTCACGTTCGACGGGGTCCGGGTCGCCTGCCACCTCTACCCGCCCGGCAGCGACGGCATTCCGATCACGGTTCCGGCGGCTGCGGAGATCGGGACGGCCGAAGCCATCGCGCCGCCGGCCGAGCCGCCACCGGAGCTGCCGCCGCTCGAGGTCCCGGCGCCGTGAGCGTGGAGGAGGAGGGGCGGGTGGAGTCGGTCCCGGCGCGGGCCCCGGTCCCGGCCCCGGCCGGCGGCGAACCGATCCTGCGCCTGACCGGGATCGAGGTCCACTTCCCGATCCGGTTCGGGTTCCTCGACGCGATCCTGCGCCGGACCCGCGGCGTCGTCCGGGCGGTCGACGGGATCGACCTCGAGCTCCGGGCCGGCGAGGTCCTGGGTCTCGTTGGCGAATCGGGCAGTGGCAAGACCACGACCGGCCGCGTCGTCGTGAAGCTGACCCGCCAGACGAGCGGGACGATCGCCTTCGAGGGCAAGGACGTCTCGACCCTGTGGGGGACGGGCCGCCTGCGCGACTACCGCCGGCGCGTCCAGATCATCTTCCAGGATCCGTACGAGACCCTCAATCCGAAGCAGACGATCGGCGACTTCGTGGTCGAGCCGCTCGAGGTGAACGGGATCGGCACCGCCGCCGAGCGACGGGAACGCGTCCGCTCCGCCCTCGAATCGGCCGGTCTGCGGCCGGCCGCGGACTTCGCCTCGCGCTATCCGCACGAGCTCTCGGGTGGCCAGCGCCAGCGGGTCGTCATCGCGGGCGCCCTCGTCATGGATCCCCACGTCATCGTCGCCGACGAGCCGGTCTCGATGCTCGACGTCTCGATCCGGACGGAGCTCCTGCGGCTGATGCTCGACCTCCGCGCGGAGCGCGGTCTCACGTACCTGTTCATCACCCACGACCTGTCGCTGGCCTGGGTCATCGCCGATCGGATCGCGGTGATGTATCTCGGCAAGATCATGGAGATCGGGCCGGCCGAGCGGGTGATCCGTTCGCCCCACAACCCCTACACCCAGGCGCTCGTGTCGGTGTCGCCGACGCCTGAGCCACCGACCCCGGGTCAGCGCGCCAAGCGGACGATCCTCGTCGGCGAGACGCCCGATGCCGCCCACGTCCCGCCGGGCTGCCGGTTCCACCCGCGCTGCCCATACGTCTTCGACCGCTGCCGGGTCGAGGAGCCGCCCCTGTTCGACGTCGGCGGCGGTCAGCAGGCGGCCTGCTGGCTGGCCGAGGGTGGTCGCTCCCTGCCGGTCCTCCCCCCGCGGGCGGGGGCGGCGGCGTCGGGCCCGATCGAGGCCGCGGCCGCGGCTCCGGCATCCGCCGCGGAGCCTGCGTGATGGCGTTCGACCCGACGAGCGTGGGGACGGACGGTGGCGAGCCCCTGTCGCCGGAGCGTGTCGCGAGCCTCCTCTCGGCGGCCGAGCACCACGTGATCGCGGAGCTCGATGGGCTCGGCGACGAGCTGGCGGGCTGGCGCCCTGCGCCCGGAGAGTGGTCGGCGAACGAGTGCGTCGGGCACCTCATCGAGGCTGACCGGCGCGGGTTCGGTGGACGGATCGAGCGCATCCGCGCGACCGACGGCGTCGTCGAGGAAGGCTGGGATCAGCTCGCCGTCGCCGCATCCCGGCGCGATTGGGAGCGTCCCGTAGCCGCGGTCATCGAGGAGTTCCGAGCCGGGCGGGAAGCGGGCATCGCCACCGTCCGATCGCTGCGACGCGACGAGCTGGCGCGCCACGCGGTCCACGCTCGCGTCGGTACCGTCACGATCTCCGACCTTCTCCAGGAATGGGTCTTCCACGACCGCAACCACATCCGCCAGCTCCTCGCGAACGCGCAGGCACGTGTCTGGCCGACGATGGGCGGGACGCGCGGGTTCACCGACCCGAACGCCTGATGCTCGGGGAGCGGTTGGTCAATCGGGGAGCAGCCCGTCATCCAGGGCGCGATAGATCGCCCAGCCGATTGCCGCGCCGACCAGCGGACCGACGATCCACACGAGGATGCTCGAATCGAGGGCGCCGCCGATGAGCGCGGGTGCGAGCGATCGCGCCGGGTTGACCGATGCGCCGCTGAACGGGATCCCGGCGAAGTGGATCATCATCAGGGTGAGGGGGATCGCAAACGCGGCCTGGCCGGGCGCCCGCTTCGTCACCGTCAGGATCACGAGGAGAAAGATCGCCGTCAAGAGGATCTCGGTGCCGACGGCGACGCCCGCCTTGCCATCCGCGAACCCGCTCGCCGTGGCCCGAACGGCCGTCTGGTCCGCGAAGAGGAGGACGACGCCCGACGCGGCGATCGCGCCGACGACCTGGGCGATGACATAGCCGATCGCGTTCATCGCGTCGATCCGCCGATCGAGGAACGCGCCGAGCGTGACCGCCGGGTTGAAGTGGCCGCCTGACACGTGACCGGCCGCCTGGATCGCCGCGAGCAGGGCCAGGCCGAACCCGAACGGCGCGACCAGCAGGACCGGCGCGTTCATCATGTTCGCCGCGACGATCGACATCGACCCGACGACGACCAGGATGAAGGTGCCCACCAGCTCGGCCAGGTACTTCCGTGCGTCCATCCGATCCCTCCGTTGCGCGAGCCCACCGCTCCGTCGCCAGTATCGCAACTCGGGCGACGGCGGATGACGGGGCGGCGCGGGCCGCGACGGATCAGGCGGCGACGGCGATGGAGTCGGGGTCCGGAGCGAGGTCGACGGTGATGCGGCAGTCGGGGCAGTCCACGCTCGTCGCGTCGAGCGATTCGAGGGCCAGCTCCGCGTCGCACCAGGTGCATTCGATGGTGATCATGGGCGCAGCCTCGCCGATGGTCGTGACAGCTAGGGTGTCACGACGTGAATTGCGCGGGAACGCCCCCCTGCCTTCTCGATGGCCATGGAGGCATATTCCGGGGCGCGCATCAGACTCGGCATCGCAGATGCCCGCCCGCGCATATGCGGCCATGTCCATCCGGATGGGAGGGGGTGTTCGCCGAACGGACCGGCGAACGATCAACCCGTGTATCGGAAGCAGCCCGGCACGTGGTCGTCCACGAGGCCGACGCTCTGCATGAACGAATACACGATCGTGGACCCGACGAAACGGAGGCCGCGCCGTCGGAGATCAACCGAGAGTTGGTCCGAGGTCGCCGTCGTGGCCGGGACGTCCGCCGATGTCGCGCCGGCCGGCATCCGGGCGGGCGGAGCCGGCAC
>DASUPH010000248.1:0-3152 GCA_036276275.1 Candidatus Limnocylindrales bacterium | reverse complement strand
CCGAGTGCATGCGAGGCCCTCCCTCCGAGCCGCGATCGGCCCGACTCGCGAGTGCCGGCCGCGGATGGACGGCACTCGGTGAAGCGCGCGCGTCGAGAGCGCGCCGGCGGCCCCCTCCGCTCCGCGATTATCCGCGGCCGTCAAGAACCTCCGGCAGCGGACCACTCCAGACGCAGGATCGCCATCCGGTGGACGTCGTGGTAGGAGCCGCCGCGGAAGAGGGCCCGGCGGAGCGTGCCCTCGTGGACGAACCCGACCCGCTCGTAGACCCGCCGGGCGCCCTCGTTGATCGCATAGACCTCGAGCCAGATCCGCTCGAGCCGGAGCTCGCCGAAGCCGAAGGCGAGGATCGCCCGGAGGGCGTCGGAGCCGTAGCCCTGGCCGGTGTCGTCGGGCGTGCCGATCAGGATGCCGAGGCCGGCCGAGCCGTTCGTCGTGTCGATCTCGTGGAGGTCGATCACGCCGACCGGTCGGTCGTCGGCCAGCCGGCAGATGACGAAATGCCAGCGATCGCGGCCGTGGTGCTCGAGCATCTGTTCGAACCAGCGTTCCTCGAGAGGCTGGCTGAGGGGGCTGACGACGGCCAGCGTCCGGGTCGTCCGGGCGTCGGACAGCCATCGGACGAAGAGTGGCAGGTCGTCGCGCTCGGCCGGCCGGAAGTAGATCAGCCCATGGGCGAGGATCGGCTCGCTGCCGTCGGATCGATGAGGCCGGGGAGGGGCGGGATCGGTCATCGTGACCGAGTCTACCCGCCAGCCATCGCGCGATCGACGCCCAATTCGTCGACTCAGCGAGCGGCAGGACCGAGCCAGGCGAAGCAGGATCGAACGACGGCAGAGGCCGGACACCAGGCTGACCTTCGGGTGCTTGCCGTTCGGCATGCGGGCGCGCATCGTCGCTGAGCGGGGTCAGATACTGCCCGCAATGCTCGTTCGCCGTCGTGACGCTTCGTTGCTGGGCGACGAGATGGATCGGAACAGCCATGTCATTCATCGGTTCATGCAAGCGCGGCAGTTCCAGTTGAACGGCCTTCGCGCCCAGGATTACTTCTCTGTCGCGTCCACTCCCCGGTATCGGGCCTCACGGCGACGACGAGTTCGGGCGGCCTCCCGACAGGGGATGATTCTCGCGATCGGCGTCGCGGTCCTCGACTGCATCTGGCTTGTCGCGTTCCATCTCGATGCTGCGGCGCTGATCCTGGCCCTCAACGTCACGATCGCCCTGGTGGCGGCAGCCGGCTTCCTGATGCTGGGCTCCGTCGCCAGACGGAGGCCCGAGGGCGTTGTTTTCGCCACGCTCGTGGCAGTCGATGCCGTCACCATCACCCTTGGGCTCGGATACTCGCCACTCGGGTTCGTGGCGGTCGGCTACCTCCTGCTGCTGCCGGTGGTGGTGTCGCTGGTGATCCCGTGGGCGACGAGGATCCACGTGACCTGGCTCGGACTTCACGCGGCGTTGGCCCTCGGCTACACCCTGCTCGCGCCGGCGGCGTCCATCCCGGAGGGCGCCCGGGACCAGCTCCTCGGGCTGTTCATCGTCGCGATCGCGGTCAGCCAGTCCGGTCACGTGACGGGTGTCCGGGGCCGCGTCTCGAACTTCACCCAGATCCAGCAGATCAAGGCTCTCAACCGACAGGCGCGTCGCGACCAGGTGCGCGTCGACTCGCTCAACGCGGCCCTCGAGACCACGGCGGCGACCGACATGTTGACCGGCCTCGGGAACCGACTTGCGCTCGACGCGGGCCTCAGGCTGGCGCGTTCACGGATCGAGCGGCAGCGTGAGTCCTACGGCCTGCTGATCCTCGATCTCGATCGCTTCAAGGCGATCAATGACGAGCACGGCCACCTGGCCGGCGACGAGGTGCTCCGCGCCGCAAGCGAAGCGCTGCGGGGAGTCCTCCGCGCGGGCGACTCGGCCTACCGGTACGGCGGTGAGGAATTCGTCGCGCTCATCTCGCTGACCCGGGCGCCCGAGGCGCTCGCCGCTGCTGAGCGTTTCCGGACCGCGATCGAGTCGCTCCAGATCCCCAACGCCCGAAACGCACCGTACGGGCATCTGACCACGTCAGTGGGCGTGACAACGATCGGGCCGCTCGATCTATCCGCCGATGATGCCTCGTGGCTGGAGCGAGCCGACGCCGCGCTCTATCGGGCCAAGGCGAACGGTAGGAACCGTGTAGAGGTCGACCCGTGCGACGCGAACGCAGACGGAGCCGATCGGTGGAGTTCCCCGGCCGATCGCGAGCGTCGGAGCGCGATGCCGTTCACTCCTTGGTCCAAGGTCAGCCCGGTTCCGGCTCTGCCATCGCGCGATCGACGCCCAGTTCGTCGGGGCTGAACGCCTCCAGGAGGAACGACGACGGCGTCGCGGGGTCGTACACGAGGGTCAGCGAGCGGCGGGCGCGGGTCCATGCGACGTAGGCCAGGCGGCGCTCCTCCTCGAGGGCCCGCACGGGCTCGACCGCGTCGGCGAGCGAGCGGGCGCTCGGGAAGCGGCCGCGCTCCATCCCGATGACCGCGACATGGTCGAACTCGAGGCCCTTCGTCGCGTGGGCCGTCGCGAAGGTCAGCGCCGCATCCTCTCGACAGAGCTCGACGAGCGCGGCGCGACGAGCCGTGATCGCGTCGCGCAGGGCGGCCAGGGTCGGGTAGGGGACCGCCCAGGCGAGGACGGCCGCCGCGATGTCGGCGGGACGGGGCGCGTCGAAGTCGTCGTCCGCGTTGGCCGGCCGCCTCGCCCACGAGGCCCGAACCGCCTCGATCCGGGCGAGCAAGGGCCGGCCGTCCTCCGCGCCGGAGGCGACCGCGTCGAGACACGCGTCGACGAGTGGCGAGCCGACGAGCAGCTCGATCGGGGGCGGCCGGAATGGGACTCGCCGGTCGAGGGCGACCGCGATCGCCGGCAGCAGCTCCCGATTCGTGCGGGCCAGGATCGCCCGGCTGTCGTCGTCGACCGGCCAGCGGTCGAGGATCCGTCCGATCCGGACCGTCTCGTCGGCAGTGTCGGCGGCGAGGACGATCGGACCCGGCGCGTCCACCCGCGCTCGGATCGTCTTCGCGAACCGCTCGCGGTTGTGCTCGACGAGACGGACGGCGCGCGAAACGACCGTCGCCGGGCAGCGGTAGTTCACCTCGAGGTCGACCCTCCGCAGA
>DASUPH010000247.1:0-8561 GCA_036276275.1 Candidatus Limnocylindrales bacterium | reverse complement strand
GATGCCGCCATCGAGAAGGCCATCGCCGAAGTCTGATTCCGTGCCCGATTCGTCGGCTGCACGACGAACGCAGTCGGGAGGACCGACGACAGCCGATGAGCCTTCATCCGGCGCTCACCGAGATCGACCTGGTCGTCTTCGACAAGGACGGGACGCTGATCTCGTTCGAGGCGATGTGGGGCGGCTGGGCCCGCCGTCTTGGTGCCCGCCTGGAGGATTCCACCCACCGACCGGTCGCCGGTGACGTGTACGCGGCGATCGGCTTCGACCCGGTCGGCGGCCGCGTGCTCCCGGGCGGTCCCCTCGCGATCGACACGATGGCCGGGATCGAGGAGCGGATCGGGGCAGTCCTGCGTCGCTGGTGCCCGAGCATCTCCGCCGCGAGACGCGCCCTGGCCGAGGCGTGGTTCGAGCCGGACCCGGTCGAGCTCGCGGTGCCCCTCACCGATCTGGGCGAGCTGTTCGATGCCCTGCTGGCGAGCGGCAAGGCGATCGCGATCGCGACGACGGACGACCGCGGGCCGACCGAGGCCACCCTGCAGGCGCTTGGCGTGGCCCCGGCGGTGACGACGCTCCTGTGCGGCGACGACGACGGCCCGGTGAAACCTTCCCCCGAGGCCTTCGCCGCCGTCTGCGAGCGAGCCGGCCATCCGGCCGAGCGCTGCGCGATGGTCGGCGACACGCCGGCGGACCTCCGGATGGCCCGCCACGCCGGGGCGGGGCTCGTCGTCGGGGTCCTGTCCGGGGTCGGAAGCCCGACCGACCTGGCGCCCGACGCCGATCTGGTCGTCGCATCCGTCGGCGAGCTGCTGCTCCGCTGACCACGGTCCGGCTCGGCGGTCACCGCTCGTGCGGCGGTACCTCTGGGTCATCGCTCCGGTGCGTCCTGGCACGTACGGTCGTACCTGTCGCCGGGTCGTGCGGGGTGCCACGCGGGTCCGGGGCGGAAGCAGAGGTCGAACCACCCCCAGATGGCCGTCGCACTCAACCCGCGCGACGACGAGCGTGAGCCGGCTCCTTCGCCCGATCAGGCGTCGGCCGTCGCGCCCGCGGTCCTGAGCGGGATCCGCGACCAGCTCGCCGGCGGCGACGCCCTGCGCCGGCTTGCCGCCGAGGTCAGCGGCCAGCTCGACCTCGAGACGCTCTTCGCCGATGTCGTCGCCGACGCGGTGTCCCTGTTCTCGCTCGCTCGGATGGGGCTCTGGCTGTACGACGCCGCGCACAGCCATCCGTTCAGCCTCGCCGCCCAGCACGGCCTCTCGCCGGTGGTGATCGACTGGGTCTCGTCGCTCGGCTTCGATTCGCCGGCTGTCGGACTCGTCGCGGTCCGGACCGGCAAGGTGATGACCCTCGGCGACACCCAGGTCGATCTCGTCGATCCCGAGATCCGCAAGATCTACGCCAGCAACGAGATCCGGAGCGTGTGCTTCGCGCCGATCGTCTTCCGGGACGAGCCGCTCGGGCTCGTCGTCCTCTACCACGACGAGGTCCACGACTGGACCGACGCCGAGACGGGCCTGGCACGCGGCTTCGCCGACCAGATGGCGGCCGCGATCGGGAACGCCCGCCTGGTCGAGTCGGTCCACTCGCTCGCGAGCCGTCTCGAAGCGGTCCAGGAGCTGGCCGTCCGCCTCAACCGGACGCGAGGGATCGCCGCGATCGCGGAAGTGATCATCGAGGGCGCGGCCCGGCTCATCGAGTACGACTCGATCCGCGTCTATCGGGTCGATCACGACGCCGGGATGTGCGAGCCGATCGCCTTCCGTGGATCGTTCGGCGGGTCGACGAACCCCGACAAGGCCCTGCTCCGGGTGGCGATCGGCGAGGGGCTGACCGGCTGGGCGGCGGCCAACAACCAGACGGTCATCGCCGGTGACGCGGCCACCGATCCGCGAGCGCTGCCGCGTTTCCTCTCGACCGAGGCCGAGTCGATCATGATCGCGCCGGTCAGCTTCGAGGACCGCGTCCTCGGCGTCATCGTCGTCTCGGCGACGGGTCGGGACCGGTTCGGCCGCGACGACGAGACGACCCTGAGGATCTTCGCGAGCTACGCCGCCCAGGCGATCGTCAACACCGATCACCTCGACCAGCTCGATCGCCAGCGGCGCGAGCTCGAGCACCAGCTCGCCAGCCAGCGGCGCCTGCTCGAGGTCAACGAGCGCCTGATCTCGACCCGTGACCCGAAGGGCGTCCTCGAGATGATCGCGGACTCACTCAAGACCATCGTCCCCTACGACACCCTGACGATCTACCGCTGCGACTTCGAGGCCGGTGTGAGACGGGCCGTCGTGGCCCGCGATCGGTTCGCCGAGGTCATCCTCGACTACCCCGCCCCACTCGGGACGGGGATCAGCGGCTGGGTCGTCGAGCACGGCGAAGGGGTACTTGCCAACACCGCCCACCTCGACCCGCGCTCCGTCCAGATCCCGGGCACGCCGTTCGAGCCGGAGGCGATGATCGTCGTCCCCGTCCGGGTGGCCGGCACGGTCGTCGGCACGCTCAACGTCGGGCGGATGGGCGACGCGGATGCCCACTTCAGCCAGAACGAGTTCGAGCTCGTACAGCTGTTCGCCGGCCAGGCGTCCCTCGCGCTCGAGAACGCCGAGGTCCACGGGGCAGTCACCGTTCGAGCCGAGCACGACGCGCTGACCGGGCTTCGCAACCAC
Organism: Candidatus Limnocylindrales bacterium; assembly: GCA_036276275.1. Classification (GTDB taxonomy): domain Bacteria; phylum Chloroflexota; class Limnocylindria; order Limnocylindrales; family CSP1-4; genus CF-46. The sequence continues at coordinate 5,895 of DASUPH010000247.1, read as the reverse complement.
GGCTCGTTCCAGCGCGAGCTTGGCCAGGCCACGGACTCGGCCGAAGGCGCCTCGTTCTCCGTCCTGATGCTCGATCTCGACTCGTTCAAGGGGTACAACGACGCCTGTGGCCACCCGGCCGGCGACGCGCTGCTCGCCGCCGTGGCGGAAGCGATGCGGGCCGCGACCCGGGGCGGCGACGCCCTGTATCGCTACGGCGGCGACGAGTTCGCCGCGATCCTCCCCGGCGCAACCCGGGTCGTGGCGTTCGAGGTCGTCGAGCGGATCCGCCGCGGCGTCGCGGCCATCTCCCCCGCCACCGGCCCGCGGGTCACGATCTCGGCCGGCGTCGCGTGCTACCCGGAAGACGGCCGGACGAAGGACGAGCTGGTCAGTGCGGCGGATCAGTCGCTGTACCTGGCCAAGCCGACGGAGCGGGCCGACGAGAGTGACGCCCGCCGCGACCCGTACCTGTCCGCGCTCGACGAAACGGCCATCGCGCTGATGAACCGGCGCGACCCGGTTGACCTCCTCGAGACCATCATCGCCCGGGCGTCCGCCCTGCTGGGGACGGCCCATGGCTTCATCTACCTCGTCGAGCCTGACGGCACGCATCTCGTGGTCCGCCACGGGATCGGCCTCTTCGCCGACTTCCTGGGCTACAGGCTCGCGGTCGAGGACGGCCTCGGCGGGACCGTGTTCCGGGAGGGCCAGCCGGTCGCAGTCGATGACTACGATGCCTGGACGGCCCGGGCGTCGGACCTGCCGAGCCACGTGTTCGGTGCCGTCGTCGGCGTTCCGCTCACATCGGGCGGCCGGACGGTCGGCGTCATCGGGCTCGCCTCGGGCTCGGGTGACCGCTCCTTCGGAAGCCGCGAGATCGGCGCCCTCGGCCGCTTCGCCCAACTCGCCTCGATCGCCCTCGACAACGCGAACCTGTTCGAGGCGGCCCAGCGCGGTGCCCTCTACGACCCGATCACCGGCCTCCCGAACCGCGACCTCCTGACCGACCGCGTCGCCCATTCCCTGTCGAGCCGGGACAACGAGATGGAGCCGATCGCCCTGATCCTTCTCGATCTGGACCGGTTCAAGATCATCAACGAGAGCGTCGGACACGCCGTCGGCGACAGCCTGCTTCTCGCGGTCGGCGAGCGGCTCCAGCGCTGTCTTCGCCCGGGCGACACCGTGGCCCGATTCGGCGGCGACGAGTTCGCGGTCATCCTCGACGGCGTCGGGGCGATCGACGACGCGCGACGGACCGCCGAGCGGATCCTCGTCGAGCTCGGCGCCCCATTCACCCTCGGTGACCGCGACTGGTACGTCAATGCCAGCCTCGGCATCGCGATGGCCTGGCCTGGCCGGGCGACGCCGGGCGACCTGTTCCGCGAGGCGGAGGTCGCGCTGGTCCGGGCGAAGTCCACGCCGGGCCCGGGGTTCGTCCTGTTCCAGCCGGAGATGAGCGAGGCGACCCTCGAGCGGGTCGAGCTGGAGAACGATCTCCGGACGGCCCTCGAGCGTCACGAGCTGCGGCTCCACTACCAGCCGCTGGTCGACCTGGCCACGGATCGGATCGTCGGCTTCGAGGCGCTCGTCCGCTGGCAGCACCCGACGCGCGGCCTCGTCGCGCCCCTGTCGTTCATCCCGCTCGCAGAGGACACAGGGATGATCGTGTCGATCGGTCGCTGGATCCTCGAAACGGCCTGTCGCCAGGCCGTCGCCTGGCTCGAGGAGCGGCCCGACTCGCCCCTCGTCATGAGCGTCAACCTCTCACCGGTCCAGTTCGCCCAGCCGACGCTCGTGGCCGAGATCAGCGACATCCTTGCCGTCACCGGCCTGCCCGCGGAGCGGCTCGAGCTCGAGATCACCGAATCGATCCTGCTCGACGAGGGCGAGGCGAGCACCGCCACGCTGCGGGCGCTGCGTGACCTCGGCGTCCGGCTCGTTCTCGACGACTTCGGGACCGGGTACTCGTCGCTGTCGTACCTCCGCCGGCTGCCGCTCGACACGATCAAGATCGACCGCTCGTTCATCGACGGGCTCGACTCGGACGACGCGAACCTGCCGATCGTCCAGGCGGTCATCGCCCTCGCCCATGGCCTCGGCATCGAGGTCGTGGCCGAGGGGATCGAGACGGTCGGCCAGCTGGCCCGACTCCGCGATCTCGCCTGTGACCGCGGCCAGGGCTACTACTACGCCCGGCCGCAAGCGCCGGAGGACCTCCGGGCGCTCCTCGCCGGCGGGATCGCCCCGCTGGCGCTTGCGGGCTGATCACGACCGACCGCGCGGACCGTCGTGATCCGAGAACTGCATGAATTCGGCCACGCTCACGCTTGATCGTGTCGCGAATCCGACGTGCTCGAGCGTGCGAGTGGCCGAATCGATCCGAGTTCTGCATCACGCCCCGGTTCCCGCGCAGGCCGCGGCCCGGGACGACCTGTGTCAATTGATCGCCACGCGGACATTAGGTGCGGGCAACGCACTCCGCCCGCCAACAGTTTGTCGCGGGCGGCTAATTCGACGCCGATTCGGGTCGTCAACGGCCTTCTGCGCGAGCAAGCGCTCGCGTGGGGGTCGTATGAAAGGATCGCCCACACATCGAAACGGCCCCGTCGGATGACGGGGCCGTCGTCGTTCTTGCGGATCGCGCCGGCTAGCGGCGGCCACCCGTCAGGCGGAGCAGGAACAGGAAGATGTTGACGAAGTTGATGTACAGGTGGATCGCGCCGAGCACCGACGCCTTCTCGACGGAGCCGAGGGACGCCGCGTAGTCGCCGTACGAGATCCGCTGGACGTCGTAAGCGGTGTAGACCGTGAAGACGATCACGCCGATCAGGGCGATCGCCCAGCCCAGCGGGCTGCTGCCGAGAGCCAGGTTGACGATCGAAGCGACGAACAGCCCGATCATTCCCATGAACAGGAACCCGCCGAGCGATGTCAGGCTCCGCTTCGTCGTCGCACCGTAGACCGCGGCGGCCCCGAACATCGCCGACGCGCCGAGGAACGCGGTGATCACGGACTGGACCTTGTACAGGGAGACGATGACGCCGACGGTGAGGCCCATCGTCGCCGCGAAGGCAAAGAAGAGGCCGAGCCCGAGGGTGGCGGTCATCCTCGGCATCAGGGCCTGGATGGCGAGCCCGAGGCCGAGCTGGCCGAACACGAGGATGAACCAGAACGGGCGGATCGCCTGCTGGAGCCCGACCTGGGTGCTGACGACCGCGGCAATCCCGGCGGTCAGCAGCAGCCCCGCGAACATCCAGCCGAACGACTGGCTGAGGAACTGCGTCGCCAGCTCCGAGCTGGGACGGACCCCGAGCTGGGACGGAAGGGTGCGGTTGTTCATGAGGCCCTCCTGGTGGCGGCGGATCGCCGCCGATCCGGTCGTGATGGTGGCGCCGACCTGGACTCCGCCTGTTCGGCGGCCCGTGCCAGGACCCACAGCAGGTCGGCCAGACGGTTCAGGTACGGTAGCAAATGGGGTCCCGGAATCAATCCCTCCGCACTGAGCGTGACCGCCCTTCTCTCCGCTCTCCGGACGATCGTCCGGGCGAGTTCGATCGCCGCGCTCGTGGGCGTCTCGCCGGGGACGACGAACTCGGTCGGCATCGTGATGTGGGCCTCCGCCTCGCGGAGGATCGTGTCGAGCCCGTCGACCATCGACGCGTCGACCCGGCTCACACCCTCCTGCTGGCGGTCCCAGGCGGAGGGTTCGGTCGCCAGCTCGGCCGCGGCCACGAACAGCTCGCGTTGGAGTCGCAGGATCACCTCGGGCAGGTCACCGAACCCGGGCGCGAGCGTGCCGAGACGATCCTTGAGCCCGAGCTGGGCTCGGGCGATGCCAAGGGCGGCGACCGCCTCGTCGATCGTGCCGTAGGCCTCCGTCCGGACGTCGTCCTTGGCGATCCGATCGCCACCGAACAGGAGGCCGGTCGTGCCGTCATCGCCACGGCGGGTGGCGACGGCCGAGGCGGCGGGGGCGGGGACGTCGGGATCGGTCACCGAAGGGTCGGCTCGGTCACCACATCAAGCCGGCGTCGCGCGGATCCCAGCGCTCGGCCAGCAGGGTCACCTTGACGTCGTGCTCGACGACCGATTCGGCCTGCTCCTTGACCTGCTGGATCATCGACCCGGCGTACGGGCAGAACGGCGTGGTCAGGATCATCTTGATCTCGGTCGAGTCGTTGCCGAGGATGATCTGCTTGATCAGCGCCAGTTCGACCACGTTCATCCCGATCTCGGGATCGACGACCGCCCGGAGCGCGTCGAGGATCGCGAGCTCGGTCGCCCGGCGCTGGGGGTCGAAGGCGGGAGCGGCGAGGGGGTCCGCGGTCGACGCGCCCGGATTCGGATCGGTCGTCGGGTCGGTTGTCGTGTCGGTCATCGGTTCGATCCTACCACCGAGCCTCGAATCGGCCGGTCGCGGTCGCGATCAGCGAGGGTCCGGACCGCGGCCCCGATCGAGATCGTCGAGGGCCTAGGCGCTCGCCGGGGCCGGCGATGCCGACTTGATCACGACGCCCCGGAGCCGGTACTGCTCCGGCAGGCCGGCCGCCTCATCCTCGCTGTACCCGGGCCCGGCCAGCGAACCGTCGGCCTCGAAGAAGTCGGCGTAGCGGTCGCGGTGATCGGCGGCGTAGGCATAGGCCGCCGCGATCCCCACCCGCTTGAGCTCGGGATGATCCTTGGTCAGCCGGGCGAGGTCGAAGCCGTTGCTCCGGAGCTCCAGGAGTTGCCGGACGGTCAGCCGCGAGCCGTAGCAGAAGGGCTCGCCGTTCATCACGAGCGGATCGACCTTGACCCACTTGATCGTCATCTCAGGCGCCCTTGTAGATCGCCTGGAGCAGGCGGTTCCGCTTGCGGGCGTCGCCTGCGATCCGGCGGTTCCAGCGGAAGCGCTCGATCATCGTGTCGATGGTGGCGTCGACGATCGGCATGTCCGCCCGTGGCAGGATCGCGCCGACCGCAGCCCGGATCCCCTCCGAGACGTGGACCAGGTCGTCCATCGGGACCTTCCGCCGGCGATACATCGGCGGCACGGCCTCGGCGAACACGCGAGCCCGCTCGGGATCGCCGTCCGCGATCGCCTCGACAACGCGATCGATCAGGACCGCCGTGTCGCGGAGGAGCCGTCGAAGGCCGATCTCGTCGTATCGCGCCCGGATCGTCGGATCGCGGTCGATCGCGATCTCGAGCGCCCGGCCGGCCAGGCGGTCGCGGGCCGCGACGACTCGGACGGCCGCGGCCGGCAGATCGGCGGTGCGAGCCGTCGGGGGGAGGCCGAGCGATGGATGACTCACGCCCGGCAGTCTAGCGTGCGCCCGGAGCCGCCGCCATGATGCGGCGAGCGGGCGCCGCACGCGCGACGCGGGGGCGACTGGACCGTGGGAGACCGGCGCCGAAGCCGGATACGATGGCCGGCGATGACCACGCTCCCTGAACCGGGCGAGCGACGGCCGGGCTCACCGGATGGGACCGGCACGACCGGACCGACATCGTCGCGCGTCGGCGGGCAGCGCGTGACGCTCGATCGGCCGCCGGGCGACCGCTACGTGACGGCTCGCTCGACACGGGCCGCGACCGACCAGGCCCTCGCGGGCATCCGCGGGCCCGTCGTCCTCGTGGCCGGCGGGACGGTCGCCTTCGTCGTCCTCGGCGGCATCCTCACGGTGACGGCCGGGCTCGTCGTACTGGCGGGCATCCTCGGCTGGCTGACCGGCCTCCTCGTCCGGCCGCCGTTGCGGGCGGCCGCCGTCGCCGTCGTCGTCGTGGCGGCCGGCCTGCTCGGGATCTGGCTGTTCGGACGCTGGGAGGGCGGGGTCATGAACCCGATCGAGTACTTCGCGGAGATCCAGGGGATCGTCGTTCCGCTCGAGTTCCTGGCGGCCGCCGGCATGGCGGCTGCGGCCTCGCAATGAC
>DASUPH010000246.1:0-10500 GCA_036276275.1 Candidatus Limnocylindrales bacterium | reverse complement strand
GCTCCGGTTGCTCTCGGGCTGGCTGGACACGCCGGCGCCCCGATCGTCGGCGGGCTCGCCCGACCCGGCCCGACGCGCCCGCCTGCGGATCGAGGCCGGCGCGGGCCGGCGGCGCCCGTCGTGGTGGCCGTTCGGCCGCCCGATGGCTCGGCCGGTCCGACGCAGCATGCTCCTGGCCGTGGTCGCGCTCCTCGTCGTGGTCGCGATCGTCGGGGCGATCGGGTTCGGCGTGCCGGGGATCCGGATCATCTTCACCGGCGGCCCGTCGCCATCGCCGTCGCCCCAGACCTCGGCCGCGCTGCCGTCGTCGTCGCCGCGCGCGACGGCCTCGCCCACGGCGCCGGGCCCGCCCGGATCCGGACTCGATCTCGGGTTCCGGACGACGATGACCGAGGTTCCGACGCTTGCCGGCTTCGCGCCGGCCCTCCCCACGAGCGAGACCGTCGGACCACCGGACACGATCTGGTTCCGCGAGGGACGGGTCTCGCTCGTCTGGGCCGCGCGACCTGGCTTGCCGGAGACGGAGGCGGCCGGGATCGGACTGCTCATGACCGAGTTCCGGGGCAGCGTGAACGAGGACTTCTTCCAGAAGATGCTCGGGCCGGACACCACGATCACCCCGGTGACGGTCGGCGGCGGGACGGGCTGGTGGATCAGCGGGGAGCCCCACGACTTCCTCTATGTCGATGCGCGGGGGGAGACGGTCTTCGACAGTCGGCGCGTCGTCGGCGACACGCTGCTCTGGACCCGTGGCGACATCACGTTCCGGATGGAATCGTCGCTCGGACAGGCGGCCGCCATCGCCCTCGCGGAGACGATCCGCTAACCCAGGGAACCGGCGACGGGCGATCGGTGTAGGGATGTCGACGCGCCCCGACTCCCAACGGATGGGCCGTCCACCGCCGGAGGACCGATCCGATGCAGACGTCGCGACCGATGAACCCGCTCCGCGTTCTCGCCATCGTCGCGGTCGCCGCCCTCGCCGGCGCCTGCGCCAGCTCGGGCAAGGCATCCGAGCCCACGCGACCCGCGGCAACGACCTCGTCCGCGACACCCGCGCCGACGGCCGGCTCGGCCGACGTCACCGCGTCGGACCTTCCGAACGCCCTGGTCCTCGTCGGGCGCACGGGATCGGCCGACCTCGAGCTCGTCGTCGTCCAGACCGGCGAATCGGTCATGAAGCTGCCCGCGGGCGTCATGGATCCGCGGTGGCAGTGGCTCGTGACGGCGAAGGCCGACACGCTCGGAACGATCGTCCGCGACGTTGCCGCCGAAAATGGCTCGTCGGGTCCGGTGCTGGACGTGAAGGGCCGCTGGCGCCTGCCGACGATCGGCACGGATCGGGTCCCGGCCGGCGTCTCGGCCGACGGCTCGACGTTCGCGCTCGTCGCGGCCGATGCGCCCGGGACCGGCGCCGCAAACGCCGCCAGCCGCTTCGCCGTCGTTCAGCATGTGGTCGGCGCTCGACCGACTCGCGATCGAACGGCGCCGCTCCAGCTGACGAAGGTGATCGAGCTGCCCGGCAGCTTCGAGTTCGACGCGCTCTCGCCGGACGGCTCGATCCTCTACGTCGTCGAGCACCTTGACGGCCAGACCGGTGCCTACCAGGTGCGCGCGGTCGACATCGCGACCGGCAAGCTGAGGGACGGCGTCATCGCCGACAAGCGGAATATCGGCGAGGCAATGGCCGGTTGGCCGGTCGGCCAGGTCCGGCAACCGGACGGCGTCGTCCTCACGCTGTACCGCAGCAAGGACCACCCATTCGTCCATGTGCTGAACACGGTCGACGCCTGGGCGGTCTGCCTCGACCTGCCGGCATCCGCGGCCGGCGACACGCCCGCTGCCACCGACTGGGGTCTGGCGGCCGGCCCGGACCGCAGGAGCATCTACGCCGTCAACGCGACCCTTGGGATCGCGGCCGAGATCGATGCGACGGAGCTGGTCGTCGAACGGACGGCGGTGCTCAAGACCGCTTCCGTCGGCGCATCGAGCGGGGTCGCCGTGGGTGCGCCCTCGATCGTCCTGGCGAAGTTCGGCCACGACGAGGTGGGTGCGGCGGGCCGGGTCGTCGTCTCGCCCGACGGTGCGACGGTCTGGGCGGCCGGGTCGAACGGCATCGTGGCGATTGCCAGCCGCGACCTGAAGGTGACCCGGCGGATGCTCGACGGCGTGGCCGTCGACGCAATCGCGGTCGCCCCGGATGGATCGGCGATCTACGCCCTGGAGCGGAACGCCGGGCGGATCGTCGCCCTCGACACGGCGACCGGCTCGACCCTCGGCGAGGTGCCGGGGCGGGGCTTCGACCGACTCCTGGCGGCCGCTCCGTGGTGATCGGGATCGTCGGGCCGGGCTACTTCGTGTAGACGCCGCCCGGATCGAGCTCCTCGCGGATCAGGCGCATCTCGTCGGGTGTCGGCGGCGGCGTCGCGGCCACGTCGTCGGCAAGTCGGATCGGCCAGCCGATCGTCGATCGCACCTGCTCGACCGTCGCCCCAGGGTGGAGCGAGTCCAGGCGCATCTCGCCGGTCTCGTCGAAGTGATAGATCCCGAGATCGGTGACGACGACGCTCGGGCCGCGACCGAGCCAACCCTGCTCGCGCCGGATCCGCTCGCTCTGCTCGGCGCCGCCGAGGTTGCCGGGGCTCGTCCGGAAGTCGATCGTCTCGACGAAGCTGCGGGCGCTCTGGCGCATGATCACGAACACCTGTCGGGCGTTGATCGCGATCTCGCAGGCGCCGCCACTCCCCGGGAGGCGGGTCGTGGGACGCCCGTAATCGCCGATCACGGTCGTGTTGATGTTGCCGAACCGGTCGATCTGGGCCGCGCCGAGGAACCCGACGTCGATCAGCCCGCCCTGCAGGTAGAAGGCGAAGAGCTCGAACATGCTCGTCGCGGCGGTGGCGCCCGTGACGATCGTCGGATCGCCGATGCTCAGCGGCAGGCGCGCCGGGCGGGCCCCGAAGACGCCGGCCTCGTAGACGAGCTCGAGATCGGGGGCGACGGTTCGCTGGGCGAGGTTGACCGCGATGTTCGGCAGCCCGACCCCGACGAAGCAGACCCGCTGGCCGGCGAGCTCGCGCGCCGCGGCGACGATCATCATCTCGGACTGGCTGAAGCCGCTCGCATCGCTCATCGGTGGGTCCCCGGCCGCTCGATGCGCGTCCGCTGAGCACTACGGCGAACGGGAGCCGCGTCGCGGGTCGAAATCGGGCCATCCGCGGTCGTTCTGCTCACCCGGCGCGCAGCCCGACGAAGGACGGCGTGGTCGGTCATCAAAGGGCTCACGTGGCGCGCATCCGACACGGGGCGAGCCATGGTCATGGCGATCGCACCCAGTCCTCGAGGATCGTCAAGGTCGCAGTGGGCGTATGACCCTCGAAGAGCTCCACGAGTTCGGACCGCCCGCGCCACGTCACCGACCAGAGACCGCACGGTGGCCATCAGCGGTAATCGCCGTAGTCGACCGAACCGGAGGGCGCCGACCCCGGCTTGAGTCCCGCGATCCGCTCAACACCGAGCTTCTCGAGGTACTCGCCACGGCCCGACACGCCGTGGACCCACTCGCGAAGCCAGGCCTGGATCAGCTCCTCATCACGCGAGATCGGGTCCCAGTCGAGATAGAAGCGGTTGTCGCGGTCGTAGGCGCCCTGGACGTAGGAAGGGTGGGCGCCCCACGGCTCGACCACGACGGCGTCGACGATCAGCCCCGGGATGATCGTCCGGTTCGGATCGGCCCGGATGACTCCCTCGTCGACGACCTGCTCGACGACGACGATCACCCGCTCGGCCGCGAATGCGGCCTCCTTCTGGCAGCCGAGCAGGCCCCAGACCTGGGTGTCGCCGCCGGCCGATGCGCGCTGGGCGTGGACGATCGTCACGTCCGGCCGGAGGGGCGGCACCGCGTACACCACGCCGTCGCCGTAGGGCGAGGCGATCTCCCGGATCAGCGGGTTCGCCTTCGGCATGTCGGTCTCGAAGTACGAACGGAGCGGGAAGAACGGCAGCTTCGCGGCGCCGGCGGTATACCGGGCGACCATGCCGAAATGGCTGTACTCCTCGATCTCGAGCTCGGCGGGGTCGGCCTCGATCCGCCGCCGGATCGCGTTCAGCCCGCCGACCCCAGGGTTGCCGAGCCAGGAGAAGACGAGCTTGCGGGCGACGCCGGCCGCGATCATCTGGTCGTAGATCAGGTCGGGGGTCATCCGGGCGAGCGTCAGGTCGCGCTTGCCCTGACGAATGATCTCGTGTCCAGCGGCGAACGAGATCAGGTGGGTGAAGCCCTCGATCGCGACGGTGTCGCCGTCCCGGACGAGCGCGGCCACCGCGTCGCGCATCGAGGCCACCTTGGAGGTCACCGCGGAAGTATCCCCGAACGTCGGCGGGGCGCCGTCACGGTCCTGCAGCCGGCGACCGCCGAACCGGCTACGTAATACAGGCGATGGGCGAATCACCCATATGGCGGTATGTTCGACGCCAATCCCCGAGCGCGCGATTCTCGAAGGGTGCCTGCCGCGAGGGGCGACGGGCCGGAGGGGCCCTTCGTCCGCGCGCTGGCTCATCTCTTCTCATGGGAGACCCGACCCAGCGCCGCCCTGGCATTCCCCGCCACCTGCTTACCTTGTCGCGCCCAACTGCGACGGAAAGGGCTACTCGCCCATGAAATCCCGATCCTTGCGCAGGCTGATCAGCCTGCTCACCGCCTCTGCCCTCATCGCCACGTTTGCCGTGGCGAGCATTCCCGCTGTAGCCTCGGCGGCCGCCGCCAGCTGCGCACCAACCGGCTTCTTCCGGGACGGCATCGAGATGACCGCCGCCCAGATCGGCAACAACGTGACCGGTAGCCTCGACGCCGGGGGCTGCAACATTGGCGTGTATTACGACAACACCACCACGGGCAACGTCACCGGCGCCACGATCTTCGGCGCGAACTACTTCGGCGTTCTCGTCAACGGCGACGTCGGAAATGTGAAGGTCAACGTCACGAACAGCACGATCCACGACATCGGGGAGACCCCACTCAACGGCAGCCAGCATGGGAACGCGATCTACTATCGCGCGCTCGGCACCGGCACGGCGAGCGGAACGATCTCCGGGAACACGCTCACGAACTACCAGAAGGGCGGCATCACCGTCAGCGGCAACGTCTCGGCGACGATCACCAAGAACGCCGTGAGCGGCCAGGGCCCCGTCGACTACATCGCCCAGAACGGGATCCAGGTTGGGTATGGCGCCAAGGCGACCGTGACCGGGAACACCGTGACCGGGAACGCCTACACCGGAGCCGGCGAGACAAGCTCCGCGGGGATCCTCGTCGTCGGCGGCCCCTGCTTCGGCCTTCCCTACACGGTCGGACTGGACATCAGCAAGAACACCTTGACGAGCAACGACGTCGGGGTCTGGCTATTCAACGCCGACTCGGCGTGCGCCGCCCCGACCACCAAGACCAACAACAGCGTGAAGCTCAACACGATCAGCAACAGTGCGACCACCAACACCACGGGCAATCGCCCGGGGTGTGGCTATCAGGCTGGCATCTCGGATGTTGGTCACCGGGATCTGATCGTCAACAACTCGATCAGCGGCGCCGGCTATACGCCGCAAGTCGGCGGCGACTGCACCGGAACTCCGCCGGCGTTCCTCCGCCTCATCGACCTGGATTCGTCGGCCCGGGGCACGCCTAGCAACAAGTAGCCGAATGCCCGTCGTCCGGCCCTGACTGAGACCGCTCGGTCGAGGGTCGGCGACATGGGGATGAGTGAAGGAGACACCGCTGGCCGCGCCAGCGGTGTCTCTTGATTCCGGGACTCAGCCGCTGGCTTCGATGCCCGTGATCGCGTGGGCGGCCTCGGCCGCGTGGAGGATCGGCTGGTCGGCGCCTTCGCCCGCGATGGCGGCGACGGCCTCGGCGAAGATCCGGAGCGCGGTCTCCATCTCGCCTTCCGAGACGACGAGGGCCGGCGCCATCCGGACCGACGTCTTGCCGCACTCCAGGACGAGCAGGCCGCGCTGGAAGGCGGCCCATTGAACCTCTTCGGCATGCTCGGCCGTGTCGAACTCGACGCCGAGCATGAGGCCTCGACCGCGGACGTCGCGAACGAGTGTCGGATGGCGATCGATCAAGGGCCGGAGTCCGGCCAGCGCCTGCTCCCCACGGGCCCGGGCGTTGTCGATGAGACCGCCCTCGAGGAGATCGATCGTGGCAAGCGCGGCGGCGCAGGCGACCGGGTTGCCGCCATAGGTCGAGCCGTGGGCGCCGGGGCCCCACGCCTCGAGGAGATCGGCCCGTGCGACCATCGCCCCGAGCGGCATCCCGCTGGCGATCCCCTTCGCCGAGAGCAGGATGTCCGGCTTCACGCCCCATTGCTCGATGGCCCACATCGAGCCGGTCCGGCCCGCGCCGGTCTGGATCTCGTCGGCGATCAGCAGGATCCCGTGCTTGTCGCAGATCGCCCGGAGGCCCTCGAGGAAGCCGTCCTCGGGGACGATGTAGCCGCCTTCGCCCTGGATCGGCTCGACGATGATCGCCGCGACCTCATTCGCCGGGGCGAGCTTGTCGAACAGGACGTCGTCGAACCAGGGGAGGTCCTCCACCTTGCCGAACGGAGCATGGAAGACGCCCGGCAGGAGCGGCCCGAAGCCCGCGTGGTACTTGGCCTTCGACGCCGTCAACGAAACGGCGCCGTACGTCCGGCCGTGGAATGCGCCGAGGAACGCGACGATGTACGGCCGCTTCGTGGCGTGGCGGGCGAGCTTGATCGATGCCTCCACCACCTCCGCGCCGGAGTTGCCGAGATATACCCGAGCCCGGCCTCCGGCGATCGGCGTCAGCTCCGCGATCCGCTGGCACGTCTCGGCGTAGATCGGCAGGAAGAAGTCGCTCGCGCTGAAGTGGATGAGGTCGCCGGCCTGTTCCTTGATCGCCCCGACGACGGCCGGGTGGGAGTGCCCGGTCGACGTGACTGCGATCCCCGCGGCGAAGTCGAGGAAGAGATTGCCGTCGATGTCCTCGACGGCCAGGCCGTCGCCCCGTACGGGCACGATCGGATAGGCGCGCGGAAGGCTCGGCGACGTCCACGTCTCGTCGTAGGTGACGTGTGCCCTGGCCTTCGGGCCGGGGACCTCCGTCACGAGATCGGGGACGGGCCGACCCCCGGCGAGGCGGTTCTGGGCGGACGTCACGGGACACCTCTGGGTCGGGCCGAACGCATACGAAGTATGCAGAGTGGATATTCGGACCGAGGATAGCAGAGGCGCAGCCGCCGCCCGGGGCGGCGGGTCAGGCGGCGGGTCAGGCGGTCGGTCGCCCGGCGTTCGACCGGCGGCGACGCATCCCGAGGGACGCACCAAGAACAGCGACCAGGGTCAGGATCGCGAGCCCGAGGACGGCGGGCAGGAACCCGAAGGACGCCGACGAGGTGAGGGCAGGCTCCTCCTGGGCCGGGGTTCCCCCTGCTGCCGCGGCGGCACCTGGCACCGCGGCCGCAGCGGCCGGCGCGGCGGGAGCCGCCGCGCTCAGCGCGTCACCGACGATGATCGCTCCGGTCATGCCGGGGTGGATCATGCAGGCGTACGGATAGATCCCGGCGCTCGCGAAGCGAACCCCGAGCTGGTCGTCGGTCCCCAGGATCTTGTCGTGATGGCCCCAGGTGAGGTTGGCGCCGACGACCTCGTGGCCAACCGTGTCGGCGTTGATGAACTGGACTTCCGTCCCGACCGGCACGTGCGCAACCGTCGGAAAGAACGCGCACTTGTCCATCTTCACGAAGGTCGCGTTGCCTTCAGTGACGGCCGGCCGACTCATGTCGTGGAAGCACGGGTCGCCCGCCGCAACCGGAGCCGCGCTGCCGATGAATGCGCCCATCAAGAGGCCGAGCGTTGCCAGCGGGAGCAGGAGTCGACGCATGGTGGTGTCTCCGAGCGGGGTCAGCTGACCCCTCTACACCGCCTGCGCCGGCCGGGTTCCCGGTGGCGTGACGCGTGGCGATCCCGACCGGGAGCTACGCCGGCCCTGGCTCGCGCGCCTAGTCGACGACGGTGTGGCTCTGCTCCCGGAGGAACTGCGCGACGTAGTACATCGACAGACCGGACTTGCCGGTTGAGCCCGAGCCCTTCCAGCCGCCAAACGCCTGCACGCCCGGCCAGGCGCCCGTGGTCGCGCCGGCCCGGCGGTTGACGTACAGCACGCCTGCCTGCGTCGTGTCGAGGAAGCGCTGGACCTCGGCCTTGTCCTCGCTGTAGACGCCGGCTGTCAGGCCGTACACGGAGTCGTTGGCGAGCTGGATCGCTTCGTCGAACGAGTCGACCGCCGCGACCGCGGTGAACGGCGCGAACAGCTCGTCGCGGAACAGGCGATGGTCCTTCGGCAGGTTGCCGACGACCGTCGGCTCGACATAGAACCCGCGGTCCATTCCGCGATCCGACAGCCGCTCGCCGCCGGTGAAGACCCGCCCGTCGCGGCGCGCCTCACCCGTCGCCGCCTGGTGGCGGTCGACCGCCTTCTGGTCGATCACCGGCCCCAGCCAGTTCTCGCGCAGGAGCGGGTCGCCGATGGTGATCGCCTCGGTCTTCTCGACCAGGAGCCGGACGAGCTCGTCGTGGACCGGCTTCTCGACGTAGACCCGGCTGTTGGCCGAGCACTTCTGGCCGCCGAACCCGAAGGCCGACCGCATGATCCCCTCGGCCGCCTCATCGAGGTCGGCGTGGCGCGACACGATCGCGGGGTTCTTGCCGCCCATCTCGACGATCGTCGGCTTGGGGTAGCGCGCCGAGAACGTCCGGAAGAGGTCCATGCCGACGTCGTAAGACCCCGTGAAGACGATCCCGTCGACGTCGGGGTTCTCGCGGAGCTCGGCGCCGACCGTCTCGCCCGGGCCCATGACGAGATTGATCACCCCATCGGGCACGCCGGCGTCACGGTAGGCCTCGATCAGCTTGACGGCCGACATCGGGGCCGCCGAGCTCGGCTTGAAGACGACGGTGTTGCCGGCCAGCATCGCGCCCGCCGACGGGCCGCACGACAGGGCCATCGGGAAGTTGAACGGGCTGATGACGGCGAACACGCCGTGCGGCCGGAGGATCGACTTCGTGTGGACCGCCGAATCGCCGAGGCTGTCCATCGGGTGCTCGTAGAACTGGTTGTCCGCGGCGGTCTTCGCGTAGTAGCGAATCAGGTCGGCCGCTTCCTCGACCTCGCCGAGAGCCTCGATCCGGGTCTTGCCGACCTCGATCGCCATCAGCCCGCCGTAGACGTACTGGCGCTCGCTGATCAGCTCGGCTGCCTGCTTCATGATCTCGATCCGCTTCTCCCAGCCGAGCGCGAACCAGGCCGGCTGGGCTCGGCGGGCCGCGGCGATCGCGTCCTTCACGTCCTGTCGCGTGCCGGTCGCGAAGTGGCCGAGGACGAGGTCGCGATCGATCGGCGAGCGGACGGTCGTCTCGCCGTCGCCGCCCCGCTCCTTGCCGTCGATCAGGTTGAGGTGGTGGCCGTCGAGCTGTGTCTTCGCCTCGGCGAGACCGGCCTCGTATTCGCGATGGAGCTGCTCGTTGTCGGCACGAAGGGTGGCGTAGGTGATCTTGAGACGCGGCTGCGACTCGGTTGTCATGGGTCGGGATCCTCGGGCGCGGCATGTCTGTGAAGGTTGCAATCAGTCTAGCGCGACCTCCGCGTACGGCTCTCGCGTCCGCCCGTCCGCGGGCCGTTCCGATGGTCCCCACCGCGGGGGTGACCCTTCGGTGGGTTGGCCGGGTTGCGCGGGAGGGTCATCCTGTCGCCATGTCCCGATCACCACGCGCTCGTCTCGGCGCCGGCCTGCTCGGCCTGTCGCTCCTCCTGCCCCTGGCTGCCGCCGCTCCGGCGAGCGCCGCCGCCGCCAGCTTCCCGGCCGGGTACAACGGCTACCACACGTACGCCGAGATGACCGCGGACGTCGCCGCGGTGGCGGCCGCCCACCCGACGATCGTCAAGCAGGTCTCGATCGGCAAGAGCTACCAGGGCCGAACGATCTGGGCGGTCAAGATCTCCGACAACGTCGCCATCGACGAGAACGAGCCCGAGGTGCTCTTCGACGGGCTCACCCACGCCGACGAGCACATGGGTCTGGAGATGACCCTGAAGATCATGCATTGGCTCGCGGACGGATATGGCCATGACAGCCGGATCACGAACATCGTCAAGGGCCGCGAGATCTGGATCATCCTGGCGGTCAATCCCGACGGCGCCGAATACGACATCGCCGGTGGCAAGTTCCACTTCTGGCGCAAGAACCGCCAGCCGAATGCCGGCACGACCGCCATCGGGACCGACCTGAACCGCAACTTCGGCTATCGCTGGGGTGGCGGTGGCAGAACGAGCACGAACCCTCTCGCGATCACGTATCGGGGACCGTTCGCTTTCTCCGCCCCGGAGACCCGCAACGTCCGGGACTTCCTGGCGAGCCGCGTCGTCAACGGCCGGCAGCAGATCAAGGCGGCCATCACGTTCCACACGGCCGGGGAGCAGAT
>DASUPH010000245.1:0-5048 GCA_036276275.1 Candidatus Limnocylindrales bacterium | reverse complement strand
GCCGATCGTCCTCATCCTGTCCTTGCTCACGGCGCTCGGTCTCGGAGCCGGCCATGCCCTGACGCCTGGGCACGGCAAGACGCTGATGGCCGCCTACCTCGTCGGATCGCGCGGGACGGCGGTCCATGCCGTCGGCCTCGGGTTGTCGGTCGCGGTCTCGCACACGCTCGGCATCCTGGCGCTTGCCTTCCTGATCGTCGGTGCCCAGGGCCTTCTCCCACCCGACGTCGTCTTCCGCGCCGCGCCCGTGGTCGCGGCGATCACGATCGTCGCGATCGGCGGCTGGATGCTCGCGGGCGAGATCCGGCGGCGAGCGCGCCGGGCGGCCCGGGCCGCCGACGGCGATCCCGGACACAGTCACGCGGACGAACACGAGGATGAGCATCCCAACGGTCACGCGCACGCGCACGACGGGGAGCACAGCCATGGCGGGATCCGCCACAGCCACCTCCCGCCGGCCGGCTCGACGCTTTCGTGGCGCGGGCTGTTCGTCCTCGGCCTCGCCGGCGGGCTGATCCCGTCGACGTCGGCGCTCCTGATCCTGCTCGGTTCGTTGGCGGCCGGGCGGGCCGCCTTCGGCCTGATCCTCGTGGTCGCCTTCGGGCTCGGCATGGCGCTCGTGATGAGCACGATCGGGCTGGCGATGATCGTTGCCCGCGGCCGGCTCGACCGGTTGCCCCGGCGGTCCGCCCTCGGGCGGGTCGCGGGCTATGCGCCGCTCATTGCATCGGTTTTCGTCCTCGGCCTGGGGCTCGTCCTGACCTGGCAGGCCGTGGCCGGCCGGCCGGTGCTGTGAGGGAACGGCGCCGCGCTCAGTCGTTCGCACGAATTCTCGTGGGGCGAGCACAAGCGACGCGTCGAGCCGGATTCCTGTCGGAGATTCTCGCCGGGCGAGCACGATCGACAGATTCGGCCAGGATTTGGGCGGAATTCCGCCCGAGAGGCGCATCACTCGTCGCTTGTGCTCGTGGGGTGAGAATCGGCGAGTTGATCGACGCTGATAGGGAGAACGCCCGAGCGCGGAGTCCCCCCGGTGCTCTGCTACGCTCCGCCTCCCCATGCGTGACCTGAGCGACCGCTCCCTCGATACGGCCGTCCATCTCGGTGCGACCTACGCCGACGTCCGCGTCGTCCAGCGGCGCGAGGAATCGATCGCGATCAAGACGGGTCGGGTCGAGGGTGTCGCCTCGGGTGAGGGCGAAGGCTTCGGGATCCGGGTCGTGGTCGACGGCGCGTGGGGCTTCGCGAGCTCCAGCGACCTGAGCGTCGCCGAGGCGGATCGGGTGGCCGCCGAGGCCGTCCGGATCGCCCGGGCGTCGGCGACTGCCCTTCGCCATCGCGTTCGTCTCGACGATCGGCCGGCGGCCCACGGCACATTCGAGACGCCGATCCAGGAGGATCCGTTCGGCGTTCCGCTGGAGGAGAAGATCGGCGACCTGCTGGCGGCGGACGAGGTCGTGCGCAACGTCAAGGGCGTCGCCTTCACCGAGAGTCGCTACGACGCCCAGCGCGAGACCCGGACGTTCGCCGCGACCGACGGCAGCTGGACCGAGCAGACGTTCACCCATGTGGGCGCCGGGATCGAGGCAAACGCGATCGACGGCGACGACCACCAGCGACGGAGCTATCCCGACGCCGACGGCGGGCCGTTCCAGGCGGCCGGCTACGAGTACGTCCGCGGCCTCGACCTGGTCGGTCACGCCGGGCTCCTGGCCGAGGAGGCCGTTGCGCTCCTCAGCGCGCCGCAGTGCCCATCGGGCCGGTTCACGATCGTTCTCGATCCGTCCCAGCTCTATCTGCAGGTCCACGAGTCATGCGGCCACCCGACGGAGCTGGATCGCGTCTACGGGACCGAGGCGAGCTACGCCGGGACGAGCTTCCTGACGACCGACAAGCTCGACGAGGGGTTCCGCTACGGCAGCGACCTCATCGACATCGTCGCCGACGCCACCGCGCCGGGCGGGATGGGCACGTTCGGTTGGGACGACGAGGGCGTCGCCGCGCAGGCCGTGCCGCTCGTCCGGAACGGCATCTTCAGCGGCTACCTGACCAGCCGCGAGACCGCGCCCCGGATCGGGCGGCAATCCGGCGGGGCGATGCGAGCCGATGGCTGGAACCGGATCCCGCTGATCCGGATGACGAACGTCAACCTCCTGCCGCAGCCCGGGATGAGCCTGGATCAGATCGTCGCCGACACCGACGATGGGCTGTACCTCGCCTCGAACCGATCCTGGTCGATCGACGACCGGCGCCTGAACTTCCAGTTCGCGACGGAGGTCGCTTACGAGATCAAGGGCGGGAAGAAGGGCCGGCTGTTCAAGAACCCGACCTACACCGGTATCACCTACGAGTTCTGGCGCTCCTGCGACGCTGTCGGCGACGAGTCGAGCTACGTGATGCTCGGGACGCCGAACTGCGGCAAGGGCGAGCCGGGCCAGGGCGCCCACGTCGGTCACGCCTGCTCCGGCGCGCGGTTCCGGGACGTCCAGGTCGGCGTCGGCAAGTGGTGACCGCCGGCGTGGATCCGCTCGTCACGGCCGAACGCGCCGTCGAGCTCGCCCAGGTCGCCGGCGCCGACGAGGTCGAAGCCGTCGTCTCCGCCGACGAGGCTCGCCTGACGAGGTTCGCCAACAGCGAGATCCACCAGAACGTCGCCGAGACGAACGAGAGCCTGAACCTGCGCGTCGCGATCGGCCGACGGGTGGGGGTCGCGTCGAGCAACCGCCTCGACGAGGAGGGCCTCCGCCGTCTCGCCGAGACGGCCGCGGCGATCGCCCGCAACTCGGCCGAGCTCGAGGATTGGGCCGGCCTGCCCGAGCCCACGCCGATCCACGAGCTGCCGGCGGCCTGGTCGGACGGCACGGCAGCCTCCACGCCGGAGCACCGCGCGGAGGGAGTCCGGGCGGTCATCGCCGCGGCCGACGCGGCCGGGGTCCGTGCGTTCGGGTCGTTCTCGACCTCGGCGGAACGCCTGGCGGTCGCCAACTCGAAGGGGATCCGGGCCGCCCAGCGCAGGACGACGTCCCAGCTCCTGACCGTGATGATGGCCGCGGACGGCGGCTCCGGCTACGCCGAGGCGGCGGCGGTCGATGCCACGACGATCGACGCTGCGGCGATCGGTCGCGAAGCCGCCGACAAGGCCAAGGCGACGGCCAACCCGGTCTCGATCGATCCGGGCGACTGGGCGGTCGTCCTCGAGGAATACGCCGTCGTCGACATCCTCGCGAACCTCGCCTACATGGGATTCAGCGCCCTCGCCGTCCAGGAGGAGCGGTCGTTCGCCGAGCCCGGCAAGGTGATCGGCAGCGAGCTCGTGACGATCGTCGACGACGCATCGGATCCGGGCGCGATGCCGATGGCGTTCGACTACGAGGGCGTCGCCAAGCAGCGGGTCGTCCTCGTCGAGCGGGGCGTGTGCCGGGACGTCGTCTGGGACGCTCAGACCGCCGCGCGGAGTGGACGGCAATCGACCGGGCACGGCCTGCCGGCACCGAACCCGTACGGGCCGTTCCCGCTGAACATGGTGATGTCGCCGGGCGCCGCGTCGCGGGACGAGCTGATCGGCGGGCTGGACCGCGGCCTGCTCGTGACCCGCTTCCATTACACCAACCCGGTCCACCCGAAGCTTGCCATCGTTACCGGGATGACCCGCGACGGGACGTTCCTCGTCGAGGGTGGGCGGATCGTCGGACCCGTCCGGAACCTGCGCTTCACGCAGAGCTACCTCGCGGCGCTGGCCGGGACGTCGGCCGTGGGGCGCGACCGCCGGACGCTTCGCGGCGATTTCGGCGGCGTGCTCGTGCCCGCAATCCGGATCGACGGCTGGACCTTCACCGGCGCGACGGAGCACTGATGACCGGCGGCGGAACAGGATGACCGACGTCTGGGTGTGCGGCACGTGCCACTCGATCAATCGCCAGCGCAACCAGCGGTGCTACAAGTGTGGGGCGGCCCAGGAGGCGGCCGCGACGGGCGAGATGGCAACCCTCCGCCAGGAGCAGGCGATCGCCAGCCGGACGATCGTCGCATACCGACCGGCCGCCGCCCTCGGGCTTGCGGCGTCGATCTTCCTGATCGGCCTGGCGGCCGTCAGCATTGCCGCGGCGTTCCAGTCCTTCAGCGTGATGTCTTTCGCGGACCATCAGCTGGAACTGATCAAGCAGACGGGGACGGCCGACGAAGCAGCCCTCGATGCGCTCGACGCAAGCTTCGGGACGCTCGCCGTGGTCAGGCTCGCGATCATCCTGCCGCTGCTCGTATTCTTCGGCGCCTGGCTCAGTCGCGTCGTCTCGAACGTCCCCGCCCTCGGCGGGGGGATCCCGGGAACGAGTCCGTGGCGCGCGTTCATCACCACCCTGATCCCGGGCCTCAACCTGCGAACCGTCCCCGGCACAATCCAGGACGTCCTCTATCGCCTCGATCCGAAGGCCGGCGGATTCTTCATGGTGGCGATCGCCTGGGTCGGGCTGGTTGGCAGCTGGCTGGCCTCGGTCATCGGGGGTCGATACCTGTCGGCCCGGGTGACGTTCGACATCATCAACGCGACCAGCCTCGAGGACGCCGTCGACGCGGTTCGCGGCTCCGTCGTCGCCGCATTCATCCTCGACATCGTGACCGGCGGCCTGATCGCGTTGGGCGCGGTCGTGCTGATCCTGCTGATCGTCAGGATCGAGGGGCGCTCCCGGGCACGCGATGCCGAGGTCCGGGCGGTCGCCGGCGTCTAGCGAACGATTCGAGAAGCCACGCAACCGACCGTTCGCGGGCCGATACGATGCGCCCGTGGACACCATCCAGGCGCGACTCGCCCGCGGCTTCGATCCGGCCGAGCTCCGCCGGATCAAGCGGCTGTGGGTCCGCCACTCGATCGCCGAGGATCGCCGCGACATCGACGGCCTGATCGCGACGCTTGCGGCGGACTGCGCGTACGAGCTCGTGCCGACGGGCCAGCGCTGGGAAGGCCACGACGGGGCTCGCCGGTTCTACGCGGAGCTGTTCGCCGCCTTCCCGGACAACCGCTTCGCGCTGACCGAGATCGTCGTCGGGCCGCA
>DASUPH010000244.1:0-12901 GCA_036276275.1 Candidatus Limnocylindrales bacterium | reverse complement strand
CGACCCCGAGGACATCGCCCTTGGGCCCGCCGCCGTCGATCACCATGCTCATCGTCTCCGGCGAGACGGCGACGAGTGCCTCCGCGACCGCCCGGCGCGCCGTCGCCGGCTTGTCCGAGACGTCGACCATCCGCGGCCGGCCGGACCGGTCGACGTGGGTCAGGCGGCGGCGCTCGGATCGCGGCGGAATGTCCCTGGCCATGGCTCCTCCATTGTCGGGCGATCGGGCGCCCGGCGGCGGGGCGTTTCGACAATCCCTCGCAAGCGGCCGCGGCTCAGTCGCGGTCCAACCACCATAGATCGACGGCCGACCCGGCGGCCAGCGCATCGGTCGCCTCCGGAACGATCGCGAGGGCGTCGGCGAGCGCCAGCGCCGAAAGGACATGACTCCCCTGCCCGCCCGCCCCGCCCGCCAGCCGGACCATGACCCGACCCTCCCCGTCGCGGGCGGGCACGCCGGCGGCGTCGCGTTCGGCCACGACGCGCAGGAACGCCCGACGGCCGGGGCTCTTCGAGGCCGGATCGAGGAGGACCGCCCGGTCGACCGGGCGGACGAGACGGTCGTCGGGGAGCCCGGCCAGGCGGCGGATCGCCGGGCGGACGAAGAGCTCGAACGTCACGAAGGTCGAGACCGGGTTGCCGGGCAGCCCGAAGAGGAGCGTTCGGCCACCGTCCCGGCGCTCCACGACGCCGAATGCGAATGGCTTGCCGGGCTGGACGGCGACGCGCCACAGCTCGATCGTGCCGATCTCCGCGAATGCCGCCCGGACCACGTCGTACGGCCCGACCGACACCCCGCCCGACACGATGATCGCGTCGACGGTGCCCTGCTCGCCGGCCCGGATGCGGGCCCGGACGTCGTCGAGTTGGTCGTGGGCGATGCCGAGGGTCATCGGAGCGCCGCCGGCTTCCTCGACGAGGGCCAACAGGCCCGGTCCGTTGGCGTCCGGGATCCCGGCCGGTCCGAGCGGCCGCCCGACGGCCCGAATCTCGTCGCCCGTCGCCAGGACCGCGACCCGCGGCCGGCGGTGGACCCGAAGCGTCTCGTTGCCGCTGCCGGCGGCCAGGGCGACGGCGGCCGGTGTCAGCCGGGTACCGGCCCGCAGGATCGTCGTCGCCTCGGGCAGGTCACCGCCGGCGCGCCGGATCGAGGCACCGGCCGGGACGGCCGCATGGACGAGGACCGCCGGCGGCAGGGGTCCGGTCGCGTCGCGTCCTCGCTCGCCGGCCGGAGTCCCGTCGGCAGCGGCCGGTGTCGTGAGCTCGACCTGGACGACCGCGTCCGCCCGCGGCGGCAGCGGGGCGCCCGTGGCGATCCGGATCGCCGACCCGCGGACGACCTCGTGTTCCGGGGCGCTCCCCGCCCGGACCTCCCCGATCACCTCGAGCTTGACGGGCGACGTATCGCCGGCGGCGGCGACATCGGCCGCCCGGATCGCGTACCCGTCCATCGCCGAGTTGTCCCAGGGCGGCAGCGCGGTGAGGCTCATCACCTCCTCGGCGAGGATCCGGCCGTGGGCCTCGGACAGGAAGACGATCTCCGCGTCGGTCGGCCCGACGATCGCGTCGAGGACCGCCGAGCGGGCCTCCTCGACCGAGAGGAGCCGGTCGGCCTTCGGTGTCGGCGGCGCGCTCACTCGGCGGACGAGGCTGGCGCCCCGGCGACCGCGCAGACGTCGCTCACAGCGCCTGGCCCTGGGCCTCGGCCCGAGCGTGGAGGACGGCCGCGATCGAGCGCCGCGTCAGGACACCTCGGAGGGCGGCGCCGTCGAGGACCGGCAGCCCGTCGAGGTGCGACCGGCGGAGCCGTTCGAGGGCGACCGTCAGGCTTTCCTCGGGCGAGGTGACGGGGAGATCGGCGCCGCCGACCATCACGTCCTCCGACCGGGTCGACGCCCAGTTCCGCTCGGCGACCTGGCGGACCTGTGTCGCGCCGACGATCCCGATGACGGTGTCATCGCGCAGGACCGGCAGGGCCGGCAGGGCGGAGCCGTCGAGGACGCCGCCGGCGAACGTGTCGAGGGTGAGCTGCGGTGAGATCGTCTGGAGCTGTGACTCCATCGCCTCGCCGACCCGGATCCCGGCGACCAGGCCGTCGAGGATCAGCCAGCGATCGACCGATCGTGCGGATGCCATCAGGAACCAGCCCACCAGGCCGATCATGATCCCGTCGAGCGTGTTGTCGCCGGTGAGGATCACCGCGAGCCCGACGATCATCAGGACCCGCCCGACCCAGCGGCCGACGGTCCCGGCCGCGGCCGTCCCCTTGCGCGGGTCGCCGCTCCGCGCCCAGGCGGCCGCCCGCACGAGCCGCCCGCCGTCGAGCGGAAAGGCCGGGATGACGCTCACGCCGGCGAGGATCAGGTCGAGCGCGCCGACGATGATCAGGACGTCGGCGACCGGCCCGAGGCTGGTCGAGACGGCGAGCATCAGCAGGGCGACGACCGCGAGCCCGCCGCCGATCGCCGCGCTCACCAGCGGTCCCGCGAGGGCGACGAACGCCTCTGCCCGGGGCGTGCTGGCGATCACGTCGACGACCGCGGGTGAGCCGATGAAATGGACGATCACGGTCTCGGAATCCGCGCCGTCGCGACGGGCGGCGATGGCGTGACCGAGCTCATGGGCCACGACGGTCAGCATGAACACGAGGGACCCGATCAGGCCGATCGCCCAGCTCAGCGGTGGCGCCATGTCGGGCTGGAACGCCGACAACCGACTGGCGACCGTGACCGTGACGATCGCGACGATGAAGAGCCACGACAGGTGGAGGCGGACCTCGAATCCGAGGATGCGGGCGACCGGCACGCCGCTCATCGGGCCGTCTCCGGTCGCGCGGCCGCGCTCGCAGGAGCGGCGACCGAGGCAAGCGGTCGCGCGGCTCGCCGCGCCTGGCGGCCAGCCCAGACCGCGATCACGCCGGCCGCGACCACGATGACGACACCGAGTGCGATCGTCGTCTCCGACCAGAAATCGAACGGGAAGAGCTGGACCAGATGGTCGGTGCGGGGGTCGAACGTGAACGACCCCGCCGGAAAGAACAGGGTGTGGAAGAGCTCGAAGAGCGTGTCGAACGCCACCGCGGCGATCACGCCGGCGGCGACGACGGCGACGACCAGCCAGCGCATCCCCGTCGCGACGGCGGACCAGGCCCGCACGGGATGACCCATCCGCCGGGCCCCGGCGATCAGCACGATCAAGCCCACGGCCGAAATCCCGGCGAGAAGGTAGAACCCGGCGAAGACGCCGCGCACGTCGCGCATGTGGTCTCGCTCGCGCTCCTCGAGGACGGGCGCGCCGGCAACCGTGACCGCGAAGTCGGGCGGACCGATGACCAGATCGTGGAGGATCGCGTTCGTCGCGCCGCCCAGCTCGTCCCTGGTGTAGCCGGTCAGGGCCGCGGCACCGGTCCGGCCCTGCTCGAACGAGACCCAGACCGGGTTGAGGAACAGGAGGATCGCGACGGCGATCAGGACGATCGACGCGGTCACGCCCGTCGCGATCGCGGCGATCCGCTCTGGCGCACGTCGCGCCTCGCTGGCTGGCCCACTCACCGCCGCATGGTAGACCGGGCGCAACGCCGGTGCCGCGCTCAGTCTTCCAGGGTCCGCGCCTGCTCCCACCAGCCGGAGATCGTCAGATCCGACGGCGGCTCCATGTTCAGCTCGAGCGAGGAGCGATGGATCCTCGTGCGGAACGTATCGAGGTCGACCGCGAGGATGTCGCGGAGGCCGTCGATCCCGGCCTGCATCAGAAGCTGGTGGTCATCGGGGCCGAAGCTGGCCAGGTTGAGCATCAACGCCTCGTCCCGCCAGCTGAGGACGTCGTTCGTCGTGGCCACGACCTGGTCGGCCAGCGTCTGCCGACGGGTCGGCGTCTCGCTCACCTCGAGGAGCAGACCGGTCGTGAAGATGCCCTGACGCTCGAGACGATCGAGATGGACCTGCTCGATCCGGGTCAGCTCTCCAATCGGTGGCACGGGCGGGATGCTCCTCCGGGTTCCGTCGACGGGTTCGATGATGCCACGTCGGCCGATGGCGCGGACGTGCCGGTGACGCTAACGGTCGAGCGGCCGCGGGTCGAGCGGCACGTCCCAGTGCGCCTCGAGGAGCTCGAAACGACGGGCTTCCTCGGCCGCGAAACGCTTCTGGTCCTTGAACAGCCGGGCCGCGATCTCGGCGTCGCTGTGCTCCTCCATCGCCGCCCAGTCCCGGAACGTGATCGAGACGAGGATGTCCCAGTCCGCCCGGCCGTCGCCGTGGAACCGCGGCGTGAACATCCTCACGGCGGTGAACCGGCCGTTCGCGAGCTGGTCGCGGAGGATCGGCCAGTGGTTCTTCCGGAACAGCTGGACGAACTCGTCGTGGGCGCCCCACCGGGTTCGATAGAAGTACAGGACCTCGACCGGTTCGCTCATCGTCGTTCGACCTCCTCGGCGGCGGCCCCGAGCAGCCGCCTTGTGCGCGTGTTGTGGGCGGAGATGGTCAGCGCGGCGTGACCGTCTTGATCTGGTCGAGCCATTGCTGGATCGAAGGCCCGGCTGCCATCGCGATGATGAACGGCGCGGCGAACACGATCAGCACGATCATGAAGCAGCCGACCGTGAGCGGAAAGACGCTGGTCTCGGCGGGTCGGACGACGAGGGTCCGGGTCCAGCGGTCATGGAGCCCCTGGTGACGCACGTCGATGATCGCAGTGACGAGGAGCGCGAACGGCCAGATGAGGAGTAGCGCGCCGATCGTCCGGTCGATCGGCGCGGCGATCGACAGCAGGTTCAACGCGGCGCCGAGTGCGACCGATCGGACGAATGCCTGTCCGGTCTCGAGCGGCCCGAGGCTCGTGGCGTCGACGACGCGGATCGCGCCGAGTCGCTGACCCAGGGTCGCCGACCGCGGACTGATCCATGCCACGGCGAAGTAGCCGATCGCAATGGCGGCCGACAGCACGGTCGCCACCACGTCCGACGCCGTGTCGTCGGCGATCCTGTTCGAGACCAGGCTGATCGCCACCGAGGCGCAGCCCAGGACGAAGACGTCGACAAGGAAGGCCGCGAGACGGGTTCCGACGCCCGCGAGCAGCATGCCGTTCCGGAGCGTCGCCGGGCCGGTGCCGCCGCTGCCGTCCGCGCCCGGTGCGGCCCAGTCGACGGGCGGCGTTCCGACTCCGGGTGGCGCCTCGACGCCGGCGCTCAGGATCGGGCCGGCGCGCGATGAGCCATCCGGTTCGCCCGATCGTCGATCGTCATCCATGCATGGATCGTAGCCGCTCCGAACAGAGCTAACGTCGCGACGTGTGGAAGTGACGCCGCGGGGCCTGACCGTCACGCGGGCACGGGAAAGCGCGTACCTGCCGGTCGTTGCAACCAACCCGGAGCACGCCTTCATGGAAACGTCGCGCAGCACGGTCTCGGCCGCGGCGCTCGGTTCGTCGACGGCGTCTACGTCCCTACCTCAGCGCAGGTCCCGGGGCCTGATTGCTCGACGGACTGAGGGCTGCCGAGGCACCACCGAAGAGACCGGCGACAGAATCCAGCCCGAGCTCGCGCCACGGACACCAAATCCTCCCCGCCGCGCTTGTCCCGCCCACCGCGCCGCGTTCGGCGATGTGCCCGCAGCTAGGACTCGGGTGGGCGCAGCTCCACGAGCTGGATGAGGTCGTTCGTCGCCGCCAACGCCTCGTCAGGTTCCGCGTCCATGGCGTCCAGGGTCTTGCTGAAGAAGCAGCGCGCGGCGGCGGCCAGCACGACGTTGAAGATCTCCGCATCGTTCAGGCCGAACTGGCGGAGGCGATCGATGTCGTCCGGTGTCACCCGGTAGGCGTGGAGCGCGACCTTCTCGGCCAGCTCCATGATCGCCACGTCGACCGTGTCCAGGCTGGCGTTGTGGAAGTCGCGAGTGATGGCCTCCACCTGCTGGCGATCGAAGAGTTTGGCGTCCAGCATTCGCCCGCCGTGGGCGCTGACGCAGTAGCGGCAGCGGAGCGCGCGGGCGGCGGCGATCGTCGCCAGCTCGTAGCGCCGGAAGTCCATCTGGCCGCGGATCGCCCGGGTGAGCTGGCCCCACGCGTCGTAGGCGGCCGGATTCAGGCTGAACAGCTGCGTCATGTTCGCGACGTAGCCGTCCTCTCGGAGGTCGCTGTCGTAGATGCGCCGTACGTCGCCGTTGGCCTGGTCGACCGGCACGGTGTGTACGTGCATGGCTTCCTCCTCTCCGTCGGGTGCGGCCATCCTAGCGCGTGGGTGAGACGGCAGATCAACGATCGCGTCGCACGCGGCGCATCCGCGGGGCCGCTCCTCGAGCTGGGCCCGTCCTTCCGCCCTCCTGCTCGGGCGTCAGCGTCTTCGGCGCCGCCGGCCGTTCCATCCCTCGTTCGCTTGGCAAGCAAGTACGCGGTGGGTTGGCGCCTGCTCCCAGCTTCCTCCGAAGCGAGACCATCCGATTCCCCGTGGTCCTCGAGCACTACGACGACCATCTAGTCAGGCGGACGGGCGTCCGCGACGAGGGAGGTTCGGACTGAGCTGTTTCCGAGTTTCCGCACCTTGACGAGGGCTCCTCCCAACGAAGAAGAGGCCTCGCGACGCGGAGGGGCAGTCGCGAGGCCTCGGTCCCCGATGAATGCAAGATCCGATGCTGTCTCCGACCGCCAACAGTGCATACGTCGGTGGTCGGGCGTTGGATTGATCGTCGATGATGGATGCGTCATGAGCCATGAGGCCGTGTCCCTCGATCGTCTCGCGTTCCAGGCGACCCGCCACTGCCTGACCGGCTGTGCGATCGGCGAGATCCTGGGGCTCGTCATCGCGACCCAGCTCGGCTGGCATGACGCCGCCTCGATCGCCCCGGCGATCGTGTTGGCGTTCGGGTTCGGTTATGCGCTGACTCTTCGGCCGCTCCTCGCGTCAGGGATGACATCCATCGGGCCCGCCGGCTCGCCTTCGCCTCCGACACCCTCTCGATCACGGTGATGGAGATCGTCGACAACGCGATCGTCGTGGCCGTGCCGGGCTGGCCGGGCCCTCACCGCTTCGGAAGCGCAGCGTGAAGACGCTCGCGAAGCGCGTCTTGAGGGGTGGATCGACGTTCTTCAGGCGACTGATCCCCCTTCGGGGACGCCGCCGAATCGTCGCGTGGCTCGGCCGACACGCATGGATCCCCTATCGGGACGTCGTTTCGATCGAGTTGCTGCGCGACTTCGCCGAGCGCGAGCCGAACGAAGCGCATCGGTTCCTGTGGGCGCATCACCTCGCCTACGCCGAGTCGTACGAGGTCGAGCGCCGATTCGGGGCGGACCGCATCAACGAGACGCGCCACATGCTCTTCGCCGATCTTCGTGCCTACCTGATGGACCAGGGCGTCGACCCGGCGGTCGACATCCGATCCGTGTTCGAGGTCGGATGCTCGCTCGGCTATCTCCTTCGTCACCTCGAGACCACGATGTTCACATCGGCAACGTCGATCGAGGGGGTCGATATCGACCGCTATGCGATCGAGCAGGGTTCGGCCCACCTCGGAGTCCTGGGTTCCAAGGTGAATCTGAGGACCTTCGACATCGCGGACCTGGAGACGGCGCTTTCTGGCCGCACGGTCGATGTCATCCTGTGCCTTGGCGTCCTGTTGTACCTGCCGCAGGCCGACGCACACGAGGTCGTTCGGGCCATTCTTCGGCACACAGGCGTCGTGGCCGCGTTCGCCGGCCTCGCCCACCCGACGCGCGACAACGCGACGCTGCACGCGTCGGTGATACGGGATCGGGACGCGACGTTCATCCACGACATCGACGAGATGGTCAACGACGGAGGCGGATCCGTGGCATGGCGTCGCTGGGAAGGGCCGCGACTCGTCGACGGCAACACGGTGTATTTCGTCTTCGCTCGGCCGTCAACGCGCTGACGCGCCGTTGCGGCCGGGTCAGCGACCGTCCGTGCCGCGATCGCTTTCGTCGTGCTCGGCCGAGACCGTCCAGGGAGCGATCGAGCGCAGCAGCCGGACGGCCGCGCTGGACCGATCGCCCGTCTCCGCCACGTCCGCCTCGCCCTCGTGGCCAGCAGGCACCAACTCGGGTTCCTCTGACGATGGCGCTGCGCCATCGGAAGCTTCAGCGTCGACTTCTTGGAGCACGTCGGGCACGCCGTTCGACCGCCCGATGGCGTCGGGGTCCATGACGCCCAGGCCAGCCTCAGCGTCCGGCCACCCATCGGGGGCGGCATCATGGACCGCCATCACTGGCGATTCTGTTTCGACGCCCGCGCTGAGGTCGTTGCTCACCGGTTCGCTCACGGGTTCGCTCGCGAGTTCGTACGGGGCGTCCGCGTATTGCGCCACCGCGTCCGCCCGAGCGGCCCCCCGGACATCGTCGAGATCGGGCGGCATCGGAATCGAGCCGGCGCGGCGGGCGATCTCCGCCGGCTCGTTCGAGCTCGTGAGCTCATCGAAGAACTGATCGAGCGTCAGGCGATAGTCGCGGACAGCCAGACCGACGCCGTCGATCTCGGTCGAGATGATCGAGTCGTGCCGGG
Source organism: Candidatus Limnocylindrales bacterium (assembly GCA_036276275.1). Lineage (GTDB taxonomy): Bacteria > Chloroflexota > Limnocylindria > Limnocylindrales > CSP1-4 > CF-46. The sequence continues at coordinate 4,389 of DASUPH010000244.1, read as the reverse complement.
CCAGGAATGCCTTCAGGTCGTTGCGGCGCTCGTCCGTGCGCCGGCCCGCCTCCAGGCGGATGCGCTCCATCTCGGCGGCCGCCCAGGACTGGATGCCATCGACGTCCTCCTCCGCCAGTCGACGCAGCTCCTCGGCCTCGACGGCGCCTCGCGTACGCGCCTTCTCGACGTGCTCGGCGGCCTCGTCGGAGATCACCGCGCCGATGTGCTCGCGCTCCCGTTCGGCGGAGGCATGCATGGCCCGCGCCAGTTCGTTCAGGAAACCCGCCTTCATCGTGCTTGCGCGTGTGGCGGAGCCGGGTTCACTGGTCGTGGTGGCCAACGGATCCCCGGCTTGTCCGGGGAGGTCGATCACGTCGTGCTGGTCCATTCGGGCCACCTCGTGGGCAGCCGAAGGTACTGCTCGCCCGTTGGAGCTGGCAACCGGCGCGCGGGTTTTCCGGTGCAGGCGGGAAACGGGCCGTGGAACCACCGAGGCCGCGAAGCAGAGCAGCACAGCCGCGATTCATCGCAATCGCACCGCGCGCCGTGACACGCATTTGAAACGCCCAATCGCGGGCTCTTCATCCTGAGACCGGGTTTCGCGGCCGGTCACGATTCCCCGATGGGCTTGCCGAGGACCCTGTCCGCCGGAGCGACCCTGTCGATGAGGAAACGCGACGCCAGATCGTGGGCTTGCGAACCGTTCGCCTTATGACGTCAATTCGTGCATGGCAAGCGCGAGTACGCCTCGGCCCTCGTGGTCGAAAAGCGGCTCGCCCGGACCCGCTGGCACCGGGTGGAGGTCGGAAGGAGTCCGCGGCTGGACGCCCCGGGCTAGGGAATGAGGGATGCGAGCCGGAACGCCTCGCTCGTCCGGCGGATTTGGTCGGGGCGGCCGGATTTGAACCGACGACCACCAGTCCCCCAGGCTAAGCCATGGCGTCGCCCGGGTCCGCGATGATGCCCCGCACGAACCGCTGCGGGATGGCTAGCTCGTGACAGGGCCCGTACGCCCCTACGGCTACCAGCGTTGCTTCCCGGATCACTCCAGATGGGGCCTCTGATTGCTTGGCCGATACCCTCGAGCACATGGCCTGGCGTGACAAGCGACAAGTTGACCAGCTGCAGGTGGATGCCGCCCACGGCTGTCGAGCCGACGGCTCTGCACATCGATCCGTGCCGCCAGGTCCTCATCGGCCTCGATCCGAGCACCGACCCTCGTCAGCACGTTTGTCGTCCAATTCCTAGGATCGGGTCATCAGTTCCCGGGTTCGGGCCTGAACCGTCGCGACAACCGCCTTGTTGGTCCTGTCCGACGGGTAGCCGTAGCCCTTGCCCACGCTGAGACTTCCGCTCACGGTCACCCGCGCCCTGAGCAAACCCCGCGACGACCCTAACGTCATTCGGCCGCCGACGAAGCCGCCGCGAAGCCTCCAGAAGCCCGTTGCGGATGGACTCCCGGCGCGCGCTGAGCCACGCAATCAGCGGGTCAAGCTCGCGCTGCCCCGGGGGGCGTACTGACGGAATGTCCTGTGCAGCCCATAGAACGCCATAACGAGCGCCTCGTTAGTCCTGCCGAGGCCTCGGATGGTAGGGATCGTCCCCGCGGGCGGTGTCGACTGAAATTGGGGCCCTCGAGTCTCTTGGCCCAAACCAAAGCCATCGGGTCACACCTAGGGCAGATGCATTCTCTTCGTGTTCAACTTCTCTGCAGTTTCATGCCCGTCCACAGGGGCCGACTGGGCCGCGACAGGAGCGTTGCGGACCTGTGATACTCGCAAACCCGCACCAATGGTGAACCGTCGATGAGGGTCGCCGAGAACTTAGCCAGGGGGACGGGGGGACGATGGATAACCTTCGTGAGGATCGCCGCGCAACGTTCCGCGCGGATCTTTCCCGCCATTGGCACCCCGGTCGCCGGCGGTCTTGCTTGTCACGACGTAGCCGGCGCGCGGAGCCGAGGCAGAGAAAGCCTGGGAATGCGCGCTTTCCGGCGGCTTAACCGGGAGGGAACCTTGGTGGGCGCGGGCCTTGCGGTAATCCTGGCCGGCGCCCTCGGTCTCCGGCTCGTCGGGATCGACTTCGGGCGACCGTATGTCTACCACCCCGACGAGTGGGCGATCGGGAAGCCCGCCATGGAGATGGTCCGGCGAGGCGACTGGACCCCGGGTTTGTACATCTATCCCTCGGCGCTCGTGTATGCCGAGCGTGTTCTCGTCGAGGGCATCCATGCGGCGACCGGCGCGCCGCTCGACACCGACGTCGGCCCAGGACCGGGCGGGCTGGCGGAGCACGGAGTCATGAACTTCCTGCAGGAGCAGTTCGGCTACGTCCTGGCCGGCCGGGTCGCGGTCGCCCTCCTCGGTGCCGTGACCGTGCTGCTTGTATTCCTGGCGGCACGACAACTGACCGGCAACGCCGCGGCACTCGCGGCCGCGGGCGCCCTCGCGATCTTCCCTGCGCACGTCCTGCATTCCCACTACCTGACGACCGACGTGCCCGCTGGCGCCGCCACCGCCCTGACCCTCTGGCTGGCGCTCGAGGCCCGACACCGTGGCTGGCGCTGGCTCGTGCTGTCGGGCTTCGCCGCCGGCGTCGCCGCCTCGACGAAGTACAACGCGGGCCTCGTGCTGCTCGTGCCGCTGGTGATCCACGCTTCGACGCTCACCCGGCGGCCGACCGGGTGGCGCGGCTTTCTGGGCCTGTCGGTGGCCATCGTCGGGGCAGCCGCCATCGGATTCATCGCGCTCACGCCAGCCATCCTGTTCGACACGCGAGCCGTCCTCGACGCGCTCGCCCTTCCGGCATTGATCTACACGAGAGGCCACGCCGGCGCTGAGGGCGACGCCGCGGCGTACTACCTGTCTGTCGTTGGGCCGTGGCTCGGCCTATTCGCTTCGGCGGGCATTGCGATCGCCGCCGTCCGGCGGTCCTCCGGGCACCTCGCCGTCGTCGCGTTCACGGTTGCCTACTTCGTGTTGATCTCGATCGTCGTCGTCCGGTTCTCTCGGAACCTCAACCCGATGCTGCCGTTCCTGGCGGTCCTCGTGGGCGTCGCGATCGGCGAGCTCCTGCGCGTCGCGAGCGGTGCCCGCCGATATGCGGTCCTCGCCGTCATCCTGGTCGCCGGCATCTCCCTTGCCTCGACGACGGTCGGCTACAATCTAAGTGCCCTGCGCCCGGACACCCGAACGCGGGCGCTCGAGTGGATCCACGCAAACCTCCCGCCTGGCAGCGTCATCGTCCGGGAGGACTTCACGCCACAGGTCGAGGCGCCCTACGACGTCGGATTCGCCGGGATCCTGTCGAACCACACGATGGACTTCTACCGTTCGATCGGCGCCCGATATCTCGTCGCCAGCAGCGCCGAGTTCGAGCGCTTTACACGCGAGGGCTGGGAGAAGGGTTTCTACGCGCGGCTACTCGCGATGCCGTCGATCTACGATGAGGGTCCTGGGGCGACAGCCACCGGGCCGCGCATCGTCATCATCGACCTGTGGAGCCGGTGACCCTCGTCGAACTGATGCGGCGATCCTGACGGTTCGGGCTGCCAGGAGGCTCATCGTTCACCGATACGCCCGAACCGGGGGCTGTCATTCTATGTTGCGGCCTCAGGACCGTTCAGCGGACCGTGGGGGGAAAATGGGGGTGGTCAGCCCGAGCGCGACACTCTGGCACGGGACAGGGCGACCCCGTACACCTGTGCGATGGCATAGCCCTTGCGGGCGAGGCCGAGGGAGGCGCCCTTTAACTTTCCGCGAGTGCTACCACGGTTTCACGCACGAACCCTTGGTTCGTGCCCTTTGAACGGCGGATTTGGTCGGGGCGGCCGGATTTGAACCGACGACCACCAGTCCCCCAGACTGGTGCGCTACCAGACTGCGCCACGCCCCGAGTCGGGCGAGTCTACACCGGCCGGGACTGTGACCTCGCCGCGGCCGAGAGGCGCGACTCGCGCGGCGAGTCAGAACGTCGCACCGCGCGCTCGGTCCGGTCGCGATTCGATCCGAACCACGCATGGGATTGCTCGATCTGACACGTTTGGCGAGTCAGACTCGCATGAGAGACGCCCTACATGCTCGGCAGGCCGGCCAGGGCCTTCTCGACCGCCGCGGCCGGGTACTCGTAGTCCTCGAGCGTGCCGGCGAGGTACTTCTCGTAGGCCGACAGGTCGAAGTGGCCGTGGCCACACATGTTGAAGAGGATCACCTTTGCCTCGCCCGACGCCTTCGCCGCGAGCGCCTCGTCGATCGCGACCTTCAGGGCGTGCGTCGGCTCGGGCGCGGGCAGGATCCCCTCGGCCCGGGCGAACTGGACGCCGGCCTCGAAGCAGGCGAGCTGGTGGACGCTCTTCGCCTCGATCGAGCCAAGTTGCTTCAGATGTGACACCAGCGGCGACATCCCGTG
>DASUPH010000243.1:0-6836 GCA_036276275.1 Candidatus Limnocylindrales bacterium | reverse complement strand
TCGTGGACACGCTCGCGGCCGAGGTCGAGGTGGCACGGGTGGGTGGTGGGTCCATCGGCGTCGCCCTGATCGACCTCGACAACTTCGGGCTGCTCGACGACACCTACGGGCATCCGGCCGGGGATCACGTGCTCATCGAGGTCGTGCGGCTGCTTGGCGAAGCGATGCCGCCCGGCGCGACCTGGGGCCGTTACGGACCGGATGAGTTTCTGGCGATCACGGCGACGGGCGACGCGGCCGCACTCGAACCGGCGATCGAGCGACTCAGGACCACGCTGGCGGATCTGACGCTCCAGTTCGATGGCTCGGAGCGGCTCCCGGTCACCTTCAGCGCCGGGATCTGCACCTACCCGACGAACGGTGAGTCCGTCACGACCCTCCTGTCGATGACGGCGATGACGCTCGACGAGGCCAAGGCCGGCGGCGGCGACGCGATTCGGGTCGCGGAGGCGCGCCCGCCGGCGCCCGGACATGTCAAGACGTTCGGCATCCTCGAGGGTCTCGTGATCGCCGTCGATACAAAGGATCGGTACACCCGCCGCCATTCCGAGGATGTCGCCCGGTACTCCGACTTCCTTGCCCGCCTGCTGGAGCTCGATCCGGACATGCGCCGCGCCATCCACACGGCCGGCCTCCTGCACGATATCGGCAAGATCGGCATCCCCGACGCGATCCTCCGCAAGCCCGGTCGCCTGACCGACGAGGAGTACGCGATCGTCAAGCAGCATGTGGCGCTCGGCGATGCGATCGTCCGCGACCTGCCGGACATCGACCTCATCCGGGCGGGCATCCGGCACCATCACGAGCGCTGGGACGGGCGGGGCTACCTCGACGAGCTGGTCGCCGAGGAAATCCCGCTTGTGGCGCGGATTCTCGCCGTCAGCGATGCCTTCTCGGCGATGACGACGACGCGCCCGTATCGGAAGCGCTTCTCCGTGGACGAGGCGCTGAAACGGCTCGAGGGTGCCGCTGGCAGCCAGCTCGAATCGCGCCTGGTCGAGGTCTTCGTGCACGGCATCCGGAACGAGGCCGATGCCCCGATGCCAGGTGAGTCCCCGACGGCGAAGACCGTGCGGCCGCTCCTCATCCCGGGCCGCCAGGTCGCCTGATGGCTGCCCGACGGCCGACGATGGCGGCGCTTGCCGTCGCACTGATCGGCCTGGTCTGGGTTGCCGCGCCGGGAAGACCGACGCAGGTCGGCGCGGCGACCATTCCCTGGTCCATCAGTCTGTCGCCCACCCTCCTGACCGAGGGCGTGGCGACGAACGTCACGGTCACCGTGACCTCGGGCACCCAGCCGATCGGTTGCGTTGTGCTCGACATTCCTGCCGGCTTCACGGTCGTCAGTGCGAGTGTCTCGAGTGTCCCGGCAGGGTTCGTCTGGGGCTCGACCATTGCAGGCTCGGGAGCGACGCGGGTCACGTTCAGCACGACGAACGTTGCCTGGCGTCTCAAGAGCGGCGGGAAAGGCATCTTCACCGTTCGCGTTGTCGCGACCACCAGTCCCGTGGCCGCCTGGAGAGCCAGCGCCTACCTGAGATTCACCGTTGACTCCAGGGAAATCGTCAATGGGCCGCTCGTGCCTCCGATCCCGTTCGTGATCGTACCGGCGCCGACGCCGGCGCCCACGGCCACCCCGACGCCGACGCCGGCGCCCACGCCCGCGCCGACGCCCGCGCCGACGCCCGCGCCGACCCCCGCGCCGACGCCCACGCCCGCGCCCACGGCCACCGCGACGCCCACCGTCCCACCGACGCTAGCGCCCACGCTCGCGCCTGCGTCCACCCCCTCACCGACCGGGACTCGGGCACCGGAAGCCTCGCGGACCCTCGCGCCGGAGCCCACCACCGGCACCAGCCTGCCCCCAGGCACGACGCCGGAGCCCTCGCCCCCCAGCTCCACCGATCCGATGGAGGGCTCGTCATCGTCGGAATCACCGCGCCCTTCCGACGGCGGCGCCATCGTTGGTCCGGCGCCGTCAAGGGCACCCGCGCCCGAAGGCGGCGATGGCACGAGGCTCGATGTGCGGGCGCTCCCCGCGGGCGGCTCGGTCCGTCTCGATGACACCCAGGCGCTGGGAGCGATCGGCATGGTGGCCTGGCTGGTCCCCGGGCTGTTCCTGAGCCTGCCCGGCCTGCTCATCGTGTTCGTCGTGCTGGCCCAGGCCGGCTTCGCGACCGTGTTCGTCCCTGTTACTCGACGCGTGCTGGGTGTGGGCCGCCGACGGCGGGTCCGAGACCGTCCGAAGCGCCAAGGCTGAGGCCGGGCGACCGACCGAGGCTCCCGAGGACCTCGCCCCCGCGTTGTCGCTCGAGATGCGCGCACGATGCCGCGAGAGAGCTACCCGCGAACGGTGGCGTGCCAGAATGCCCGGACCATGAGCAGCCCGGGGCGCGCCGAAGGGATGAGGGCCCGGCCGGGGGTGGCCAGCCCGCACCGCCGACGAGCGACCGTGTTCCGGCGGGCCCTCCGCCACGAGGTGTCGCGCCTCCACGACCGCCGGCGCCTGCTCGCGATGACCCTCCTGATCATCACGTTCGGCTGTCTGGCGGCCGGGCTGATCGCTCGCGGCGAGCCGGCCGGCGCCGACGCCAGGGCCTACTGGGCGGCGGTCCGGATCTGGCTCGGCGGCGGCGATCCGTACCACCCCACCGGGCCGTTCCTGCCCTACGTCTACGCCCCGTGGATGCTGCCCCTGTTCGCGCCCTGGGCGCTGATGCCGTGGGATGTCGCGTGGTACGTCTGGCGTGGCGGCACGATCCTCGGCCTCCTCTGGACGATCCACTGGGCGTATCGCCAGCGGCCGCTGGCGACGGCCGTCGTCGTCGCGCTCCTCGGCTTCCCGATCGGGGCGAACCTCGACACCGGCAACATCAACCTGCCGCTGACGCTCGTCCTGTGGGCGGCCCAGTTCAGCGGGCCGATCCTGGCAGGCGCCCTCTGGGCGATCGCGTCGTGGATGAAGTGGGTTCCGGTCATCTTCCTGATCGTGTTGTCGCCGCGGGCGCGCCTGTGGGGCCTGCTGTTCCTAGGCGTCTCGGTCCTGCTCAGCCTGGCGACCTTGCCGGCCACGATCGTCCAGCTCGAAGCGCTCGTCGGCTTCGGCCGGCGTCCGATCCGCCTCGACTACATCGTGTTCCTGTGGGCCCTCGTTCCGGTGCTGTGGCGGCAACGCGAGCCCTTCGGTTGGCTGCGGGCGACCTGGTGGCGGACCCAGCTCGAGCGATGGCGGGCAGAGCGCCGCTCCCGGACGCGCCGGGTCAGGAACTGGCTCGGGCTGCCGAGCGGGTCACCGACCGACCGGCGGGCCGTCGGACCGGCGGACGGGGCCGACGGAGCCCTCGGCGACTGAGCCTCAAGCGGCCATTGCCTCAGGTGGCCACTGCCGCAGCCGCAACCCGGCGCCGGTCGGGCTCCACGACGGGCCGCAGGAGGAGCGCCCCGAGTGCGAAGTACGCGACGCCGAAGAGCAGCTCGATCCGGACACCGGTCCCGATCCCGAACGACTTGTTGATCAGGTCGATCACGAAGCCGCCGATGATCACCGCGATCGTCGTCGACGACGCCGTCACGACGTTCGAGAGCCCCATGTACCGGCCGGACGACGCCCGCGGGATGATGTCGGTCATCAGCGCCCAGTCGACCGCGAGGAAGGTCCCCTGGGACGCCCCGAACAGCGCCGCCCCCACGATCGCGAGCGGAATGCCGGGCGAGATCGCGATCAGGAACAGGCCGAAAGCCCCGATCGCCGTGCACGCGTAGATGACGGGCTTCCGCCCGATCCGGTCCGAGATCCGCGCCGCCGGGACGATCGCGATCAGGCTCACGACCGACGCCACCGCCAGCATCAGGATGAAGGCGCCGGAGGTCTCCTCGCGGCTCAGGCCGAGGCCGTCGGGAAGGTAAGCCAGCAACACGAAGTTCAGGAGGCTGGCACCGCCCATGAGGATGAGCAGCCGGGAGGCGAGCAGCCAGACGTAGCTGCGCTCGCGAAGGATGTCGGTCGCCCAGGTCTCCTTCGCGATCGTCACCCACGACCGACCCTCGCGCGGCTTGGCCGGCGGGCCGTTCGGGACGCCGACGACGACGCTGATCATCGTCACGACCTCGATCGTCGCGATCGCGAGGATCGCGATGCCGACGCTCCCCTGGGAGTTGGCAAGGGCGGCCAGGCCGAACCCGAGGACATTGCCGAGGACCTGCATCAGCCCGACCATCGAGCTGGCGAGCCCGACCTGCTCCTCCGGCACGAGATCGGGGACGTAGCCCTGGAAGGGGCCGCGGGCGATGTTCGTGCTCAGGGACAGGAGCGTCACGAACGCGGCGATCGCCAGGAGCGAGTTGGCCGACGCGATCCCGATCAGGAACAGCGCATCAAACAGCGCGCCGCCGACGATGAACGGCTTGCGCCGGCCCCAGCGGGTCGTGGCGTAGTCGCTGATGGCGCCGACCGTCGGCTGGACCGCGATCGCGAAGAAGAACGATGCCGCGGCGACGAGGGCAAGCGACCGGCCCTCGGTCCCCGGCTCGACGAGGCCATCGAACTTCAGGCGGCTCTGGACGGCGGCGTTGACGACGGCGTCGATCGAGGTCAGCCCGAGCCAGAACGCGGAGATGCGGATGAGAGCCAGCATCGGCAGCCTGGCCGTGGGCCGGGCTCCGGCATCCTCCAGCGAGCCCGCGGGCACGGGGTCCATCGCGTTCCCTCTCCATCCCCCGGAGCGGCGCCACTTGGCAAGCCTACGACGCGTGACGGCGACGATCGTTACGCCGTTGCGGTTCCCCGCTCGTCTAGTGCAACAGCCCGGCCCGGTTTGACGACGCGCCGATCGGTCGCGCCCAGCGCCGCGAACCGGAAGAGCGAACGATCGATCGAGTACAGCGCGGTCGAGGCGATCCCGATTCGACCCAGCCGGAACGTGTAGATCGGGTTGTCCGTGTTACCGGCATACGCGACGGCCGCGCCATCCGCCTGGATGACGGCGAGGTTGGCCTGGCCCTGGAACGTCTCGTGCATGCAGCGAAGGGCTGCCGCGGGCGACGGCATCGTTTTCCAGGCGTCCTCGAGCCAGCGAGCGCCGACCTCGGTGTCGGCGCGGCCGTGGATCCGGCCCTCGGCGACGTATCGGCGCCGCGCGTCGCGGGTCTCGCGCAGGTCGCCGTTGTGGCTGAACGCGAACCGCCCGGCCGGGTCGAGGAACGGCTGGGTGTCGGCGAGCTGGAGGGTCGAGAGCTTCGAGGGCCGGCGGAGATGGACGAGGACCGACGTCGTCTCGATCGCGCCGACGTCGGCCGTCGTCGGGTCGTCGCCGAAGGCGCGGACGTCGAGATGGCTTTCGAGCGTCGAGGCGGGGGTCAGCCAGGCCGCGCCCCAGCCGAAACCGGCCAATCCGAACCGCTCGAGCCGCTCGGTGAACGGCCAGAGCTCATCGAGCCGGAACGGCTCGGCCGAACGGGCGATGTAGTGCTCGCACATCGGTCGCGATGATACGCGGCACCAGCGGCGAATCCAGTGGATCGCCATGAACGTTCCGGATCGGCTCGGCGTCAGGTGCAAGGGAGGATGGATGATCCACGAGCGCTGCTCGCTGCTCGAACCTGGCCGGCCCGCGTGACGGATGCCGCGGATGGGTTCGCCATCCTCATCGAGGGCCAGCTGGATCGCGCCTTCCGTCTCGCGACGGTGATTCTCGGCAGCGCAATCGAGGCCGAGGACGCTGTGGCCGACGCAGCGCTGTCCGCCTGGCGATCTCGGCGGCACCTGCGCGAGACCGACAGGTTCGAGGCGTGGTTCGGTCGGATCCTCGTCAACGCCTGTCGCGATCGTCTGCGGTCGCGCCGTCGCCACCCGGTCACCGAGCTGTCGGCCGACGTGGTCGGCGGCGCGGACTCCGACCGGACGGACTTCCGCGACGCCGTGCACGCTCGGGATGCGATGAGTCGGGCATTCGAGACGCTCGAACCGGACGAGCGGATCGTGCTCGTCCTCCGCTTCTGGCACGACCTGCCGGTGGACGCGATCGCCGAGCGAGTCGGGATCCCGGTCGGGACGGTCAAGTCCCGCCTGCACTACGCCACGCAGCGGCTGCGCGCCGCGTTGGCCGTCCCGGAGGAAGGTCGATGAGCGCTGACCCGTTCGAGCGGGACCTTCGGGCGATGCTCGCGGCCCGCGATCCTGGATCGGCGCCCGTGGCGCTGGCCGCCGCCGTCCGGTCACGCCTGCAGGCGGATGGCGAACGGTCGTGGCTCGACGGTCCGCGTCGCCTTCTGGGGGCGACGACGCTCGTGGCAGCGGCAGCCGCCGTGCTCATCCTCGCGATCATCGCCGGCCGACCGGTGCCGATCGGACCGGGCGCCACCACAGCGCCCGAACCGACCGGCCCGTACGCGCTCCAGCCCGGGGACGGGGTCGTCGGCGGGGAGTTCGTGCCCGCGATCCAGGTGTTGCTGGCCCTGGCCGCGTTCGCGGCCTTGACGACTGTGGCCCTCCGCACGCCGGATCGCCGAATCCGGATTGCGACGGCTGTCGGAAGCCTGATCATCGTTCTGGTGGCGGTGAGCATCGGAACATCCGATGCGATCGGCTTCAGGGACGGCGGCTACGGTGTCCAACCGGGCCGGACCCCTCCCGCCGGTGACCCGGGCATGTACGTCGCCGTCACCGGGGACAGCCCGTTCACGCTCCTCCTGACGGTGACGAACACCTCTCGTCTGCCCCTCGAGATCATCGGAATCCCGGCGGACGGGACCGAGGCGAACGCGACCGAGGCTGCCGTGCCGCCATCACCCCACCGTCCGCGGTTCGTTGGCCTCGGACTGCTGCCGGACAACATCCT
>DASUPH010000242.1:0-8039 GCA_036276275.1 Candidatus Limnocylindrales bacterium | reverse complement strand
GTCCAGTACCTCGAGGAGCGGCGGCGGGCGCTCGGCGGCGAGGTCCCGAAGCGGATCGTCCGGGCGGCCCCGCTGGCCAAGCCGAGTGACGCTTTCGACAAGGAGTTCGCGTCCGGCTCGGAGACCGCGGTGTCGACGACGATGGTCTTCAGCCGGATCCTGCGGAACCTGATCCGCGACAAGGATCTCGGGCCGCGGATCGTGCCGATCATCCCGGACGAGGCCCGGACCTTCGGCATGGATCCGCTGTTCAAGGAGGTCGGCATCTATGCCGCCCTCGGCCAGCGCTACGACCCGGTCGACTCGGAGCTCCTCCTGTCCTACCGCGAGGCGATCGACGGCCAGGTCCTCGAGGAGGGGATCACGGAGGCGGGCTCGATGGCCAGCCTCCAGGCGGCTGCGACGTCCTATGCCACGCACGGCTACCCGATGATCCCGTTCTACATCTTCTACTCGATGTTCGGCTTCCAGCGGACCGGCGACCAGATGTGGGCGCTCGGCGACGCCCGCGGCCGGGGGTTCCTGATGGGCGCCACGGCCGGCCGGACGACCCTGACCGGCGAGGGCCTCCAGCACGACGACGGCCACTCCCACATCCTCGCCTCCACCGTGCCCAATGTCCGGGCCTACGACCCGGCCTTCGCCTACGAGCTGGCGGCGATCGTCCGCGACGGGATCGAGCGGATGTATCACGACGGCGAGGACGTCTTCTACTACGTCACGATCTACAACGAGAACTACGCCCAGCCGAAGAAGGCCGACGGGATCGACGAGGCGATCATCCGCGGGCTCTACCGCTTCGCGGAAGCACCCGACCTGGGTCGGAAAGCCCAACGGGCTCGTCTCGTCGGCTCCGGCGCGATCCTCCAACAGGTGATCGCTGCCCAGAAGCTCCTCGCCGAGAAGACCGGGATCGCGGCGGAGGTCTACTCCGCGCCGTCATTCCCGCTCCTGCGCCGCGACGCGCTCGACGCCGAGCGCTGGAACCGCCTCCATCCCGCCGAGACCGCGCGCATCCCGTATGTCTCGACCGTCCTCGGGCCGGACGGCGGCCCGATCGTCGCGGCCACCGACTGGATGAAGGCCTTCCCCGACATGGTCTCTCGCTGGCTGCCGCCGTACTACGCATCGCTCGGGACCGACGGCTTCGGCCGGTCCGACACCCGTGAGGCGCTACGGACGCTGTTCGAGATCGACCCGCCCCACATCGCGGCGGCCGCGGTCACCGAGCTCGGACGTTGCGGCGCGCTCGAACCCGAGAAGGTCGCCCGGACGGTGGCCGACCTCGGCGTCGACCCGGCCAAGCTCGACCCGCTCGCCCTGTAGGGGACAGGCGGCGGGCCCGCCCCGTCGCCGGGCGGTGCGTCCGTCCACCGCGAAACGCCGCTCGTCACGCGACTGAAATGCACCGCCGCCCGCAGCATGCGCGGCCGCCCGGAACGGCTGGGTACCTTCGGAGGCGTCCAAGCCGATCGTCGGGCCCCCAGGCCGGTCGGTGACCCAGACACCAGGAGATCAACCATGGGTTACGACAACGATCCGAAGCGCCCGTACGATCCCGATCGTCGCGACGTGCTCGTCGACGATGCGGATGGCACGGCCCCCGAGAACAAAGAACACGGCAACGAGGCGATCGGCGCCGGCGCCGGCGCGCTCGCCGGCGCGGGCGCGGGCATGGTGGTCGGTGGACCTCCGGGCGCGGTCATCGGCGGCGCGATCGGCGCCGTCGGCGGAGCCCTCGCGGGTGAGTCGACCGAAGGCGACGACGAGGCCGGCGCTGGTGCCGGTGGGCTCGCCGGCGGGCTCGCCGGTGCTGCCATCGGTGGCGCGATCGCCGGACCTCCGGGAGCCGTCGTGGGCGGCGCCGTCGGCGCGGCCGGTGGTGCCGGTGCGGGCGACCAGGCCGAGGAAGAGGCCGAAGAGGCCGATCCGAAGACCCCGGCCGAGGCACCCCGCTACTAGTCCAGACCCTCCTGGTTCACCAGGAGCAAGCGCGGCCGCGGTCCCGATCCTCGGGGCCGCGGCCGCATTCGTCTCCGCGGGGGATACTGACGCATGATCCGGCCGCTCCGCATTGCCCAGGTGGCTCCGCCGATGGAGCAGGTGCCGCCCGAGGCGTACGGCGGAACCGAGCGAATCGTCTTCGAGCTCGTCACCGAGCTGACCCGTCGCGGTCACGATGTCACGACCTTCGCGCCGGGCGATTCGAGCGTCTCGGGCTCCCTCGTCGCGACCGTCCCGCGGGCGCTCCGGCCGGCCGGTCACGGCGGCGACGTCGGCGGCTACGTCCTCGCGACGATACTGAAGGTGCTCGACCGCCAGGCCGACTTCGACATCATCCACAGCCATCTCGACTGGTATGGCCTCGCCCTGCGGCGAGCCACGCGGACGCCGGTCGTCTCGACATTCCACGGTCGCCTGGACCTGCCCTGGTCGCGCGACGTCCTCGCCGACCGGCCCGACGGTCTCGTGGCGATCAGCGAGTCGCAGGCATCGGTCCATCCGGACGTGCCGTGGACGGTCATCCACAACGGCCTGACCCTCGACAGTGCGCCGTTCGAGCGGCACCGCTCCGATGCCCTGGTCTTCGTCGGTCGCGTCACGCCGGAGAAGGGGATCGTCGACGCGATCAAGATCGCCGAGCGCGCCGATCGGCCGCTCAAGATCGCGGCCAAGGTCGGCCCGACCCCGGCCGAGCAGGCCTTCAACGAGCAGGTCTTCGAGCCGGCCCTCAAGGCCGCCGGCAAGCGTGTCGAGTTCCTCGGCGAGCTGTCGGGCGCCGACCGCGACATGCTGTTCGCGCGGAGCCATGCCGTCCTGATGCCGGGCTCGTGGCCAGAGCCGTTCGGGCTCGTCGCGATCGAGGCGCTCGCCTGTGGCGCCCCCGTGATCGCCCGACGGGTCGGAGGCCTCGAGGAGATCATCCGGGACGGCGTCGACGGCTTCTTCGGCGACGACGTGACCGAGATGGCGTTCATGGTCGAGCGCGTCGCGGACCTCGATCGCGACGCGATCCGGGCGTCGGTCATCGATCGCTTCTCGGCCTCGCGGATGGCCGACGGCTACGAGGAGCTCTACGCCCGGATGCTCGGGCTCGGACGCGGGTCGGGGGGCGCCGGTGGCCGTCGGATCGTGGAGATCGCGACCCGACCGCGTCCCGAACCGCTCCAAGCCACCGAATCCGTCGCCACCGCCGAGTCTTCCGAGGCGACGCCCGCCTGACCCGTTCCTTCCGGCCAGATTCCCACCCGGTGTCGGTTATGCAACGGATCTGGCCGGTCGCGGGTCAGATTCCCGCCCTGTGGGACTTGGGCCATCTCGAACTTCGAATCGACGCCCGATGCGACCGATGCCACGCTTGGGGCAGGCTACCGGCGCCGGATTCCGCGTCCCATTGGCGCTCGACGCGGCCTGACTCTCTCCCCATGAGAATCTGGCCGCGGAGCGGCGTGGGCAGCGCGTCAGGCCCGAGCCATCACCCGCCGGAGGAGCAGCCACGCCCCCAGGATGTACCCCACTGCCAGCCCGGCCAGGAGCCAGATCTGCCAGACGACGACCGTCCCGCCGCGGAACATGAAGTCGCCGATCAGGCGGATCCCGTTGGCCACGGGCAAGGCGTAGATGGCCGAGCGGACCGGTTCGCTGAACTCGTCGATCGCCAGGACGAACCCGGAGAAGAACACCGAGGCGAGCAGCACGAGCAGCGAGAGCTGGACCACCTGCGGCTCCGAGTCGGAGATCGCGGCGACCAGCAACCCCAGGCCGAGAGACGCGACGACCAGCAGGGTCACGATGAGCGCCAGCCAGCCCGGATCGCCGATCATCGGGACACCGAACCCGAGTACCAGAAGTCCGACCGTCAGCAGGGCGATCGCGGCGCTGAACAGGCCGAACGCGATCAGCTTGCCGGTGACCAGCTCCGCCGTCGTGATCGGCGAGATCTGGAACAGCTCAAAGACGCCGCTTCGTCGCTCCCGGACGACCGAGATGGCGATGAGGGTGACCGCCATGTGCTGGAGGATCAGGGCGATCACCGCCGGCCCGAAGAACTGGACGACGGTCGGCTTCGACGGCGCGATGTTGTTGACGTTCGCCTGGGTCGGAGCCGAGATGACGTCCGCGGGGATCTTCTTCACCTCCGCGGCCGAGACGCCCTGGCTGATCGCGTAGCCCTCACCCTCCTTGACCGCCTGCTCGATGACACTCCGGTTGATCGCGGCCTCGAGGCCCCGGGCGAGGAAGATCGCGTACGCCTGGCGGACGGGGTCGGTCACGTTGACCCGGACATCGATCGGCGTCCGTTCGCCGGCCTCGAAGCGCTTCTGGATGTCGGCCGGCGCGACCAGGACCACATCGATCTCCTGGTGCGCGAGGCGGGCCATCGCAGCCCCTTCATCCGGCACGACATCGATGATCTGGAGCCCTTCGCCGCCGACCTCCGCGTACGTCCTCACGTCGGCCGGAAGGCCCGTCTGGGGCGGGATCACGACGATCGTGTCGAGCGGGCGGTGGAAGCCGCTATAGCCGAGACCGAAGATGGCCATGATCAGGAACGGCCCGAGGACGAGGCTGAGGAGGGCGCCCGGCCGCCGGACGACCGAGATCAGCTCCTTGCCGACGATCGCGAGGATGCGGGTCAGCGTCTTGAAGAGGCTCATGCCGCCTCCGACCCGTTGCCGCGGCCTTGACCGTTGCCGGCGTCGTCGCTCGCTCGTTCGGCGGCAAGCGTCTCTTCGTGCCGTTCGACGAGGATCGTGAAGATCTCGTCGAACGAGAGACGCATCTCGCGCGCGGACTCGACCTCGGTTCTGCTCGACTTGATCGCCTCCACGACGACCGGCAGCGCCGTGCCCGCGTCGTCGACCGTGACCCGCAGGTGGCGCGGGCCGTCCTGCCGGACGTCGACGACACCGGGGGTGCCCTTGAGGGTCGCGCCATCGAACATCGTGGCGGTCTCGATGTCGAGGAGATCGCCGTGGGTCGCCTCGCGGCGCAGCTCGTCCGGCGACGCGAGGGCAACGATCCGGCCGCCGACGATCAACGCGACCGCATCGCACTCCTCTGCCTCGCTGATGTGCTGGGTCGTGACGAGGAGCGTCTGGCCGAGGTCGCGGAGTCGGTGCAGCTCGTCCCAGATCGAGCCGCGAAGGAGCGGATCGATGCCGGCCGTCGGCTCGTCGAGGATGATCAGCGTCGGTTCGTGGACCAGCGCGCATGCCAGCTCGAGGCGGCGCTGCATGCCGCCGGACAGCTTGCCGGCCTGACGCTTCCGGACGTCCCACAGATCGACCACCTTGAGGACCTCGCGGACGCGCCTCCGCCGCTTGCGCCAGAGCAACCCGAAGATGCTGGCCACGAAGTCCACGTTCTCGCCGGCCGTCAGGTCCTCGTACAGCATGAAGAGCTGGGGCATGTAGCCGATCCGCTCGCGGTCCTTCCGCCGGAAGCGGCGCGGCTCGACACCGAGGACGCGGATGTCGCCCTCGGTCGGCCGAAGCGCGCCCGTCAGCATCCGGATCGTCGTGGTCTTGCCGGCGCCCGAGGGGCCGATGATGCCGAGGATCGTCCCGCGCGGAACGGTGAGGTCGACGTGGTCGACGACCCGCCGGTCGTCGAAGGACCGCGAGACGCCGCGCATGACGACGAGGAGGTCGCGGTCGGCGAGCGTCGACGCGGCCATCTCGGCGTCTGTCGGCAGATTCGCGCTCGTTGCCGCGATGCCGCGGTCCTGCTCTGCCGGGCCGGTCGGCGCCCTGCTCTCGTCGCCGGGCGGCTCGAGGGCCTGCATCGACTGGGGTGACGCCTCGAGGGTGGACATGTCGCTGCCCGGCGCCTCGACGGTGGGTCCGGAGCGGCCTTCCGGGTCGGCGATCGCGGTGTCGTCGACGGCAGGGCCGGCCGTCCTCGGATCCTGAGCCATGCGTCCTCCCTGGGACCGGTCGCAAGGGCCCGCGTGCCGGGCGATCGGAGTCTGATGAGATGATCATCCCGCGGACGTATGCCCCGCGCGTCCGACGCTTGCGTTCACGTGTCGGACCCGCGGCCACCGTGCCGGATGCGCTGGTCGCGCGCACGTCCCGCTGCAACACTGCTGGCATCGCCCGCCGTCCCGGTCACTCCCGGCCGAGACGGTCCGGCCGCGAACCTGCGTCCGAGATGGGTACAGGCATGCGTGATGCGACCCCTGCACAGGCCGGGCTCCGGCACAGCAGCGACGACCGACCCGGCATCGAACGCCGCCGCTCCGGTCGCGGCTTCACGTACCGCGATGCCGACGGCCGACGAGTCGGCGATCCCGAGACGCTCGCGCGAATCCGGGCGATCGCGATCCCGCCGGCCTGGACCGACGTCTGGATCTGCCCATCGCCCAGCGGCTACCTTCAGGCGACGGGCCGGGACGCTCGCGGCCGGAAGCAGTACCGCTACCACGCCCGCTACCGGCGACGCCGGGACGACGCGAAGTTCGGCCGCCTGATCGCCTTCGCCCGGGCCCTGCCGGCGATCCGCGAACGCGTCGAGGCCGACCTCGCGCGTCCCGGCCTGCCCCGCGAGAAAGTGCTGGCGGCCGTCGTCCGACTGCTCGAGCTGACCCTGATCCGGGTCGGCAACGATGAGTACGCCCGGCTCAACAAGTCGTTCGGCCTGACAACGCTGCGCAACCGCCACGCCGTCGTCGACGGTGCGACCGTGACGTTCCGCTTCCGCGGCAAGTCCGGCCAGCAGCACGAGGTCGGGTTGCGCGATCGTCGCCTCGCGGCCGTCGTCCGGCGCTGCCGCGACCTGCCCGGCCAGGAGCTCTTCCAGTACGTCGCCGCGGATGGCGAGTCGCGTGACGTCGCATCGGACGACGTGAACGGCTATCTCGGGACGATCGCACCCGACGTCACGGCCAAGGACTTCCGGACCTGGGCTGGGACCGTCCTCGCGTATCGGGCGCTGCGGGCGCTCGGCAAGGGCTCGACCGACCGGGAGAAGCAGCGCAACGTCGCGGCCGCGATCCGGGAGACGGCCGAGAACCTCGGCAACACGGCCGCCGTTGCCCGCCAGTCGTACGTCCACCCGGCGGTCGTCGACGCGTACCTGGACGGGCGGATCCGGACCGCGCTCGTGAAGGCGGCGGAGGACACTGACGAGCCGCCGGGCGCTACCGACCCCGACGAGGAGCAGGCGGTGGTCGCCCTCCTTCGCGCCCGCCTCGGTCAGGATGCGATGCGCGTAACGGCGTCCCGGGCCACGCGCGCGACCCAGACGACGCGCGCCATTCGGCCGACACGGGCGACGCGCTCGAAGCGGTCCCGCCGCGGTCGCTGAGCGATGGCCTTCCTCGCCGCGATCTTCGGGTTCGTCGGCCGGTTCGCCGGCAGGGTCCTGACGACCACCCTTGGCTGGGCGTCGACCCTCCTGTTCGGGCGGGTGCCCCAGAGCCGCCAGATCGTCCTGGCCCTGGTCACGTTCGGATCCGTCGTCTGGGCCGCCCTCGTCATCGGGGTCGTCCTGCCGGAGATCGGGTCGTTCCTCGTCGCGGCCGTCCCGGCACCCGACGTCGTCGACCGCGGCTGGATCCGTATCGCGATGCTCATCGGCGCGTTGATCGTTCCCGCGGTCGTCGGCGTCGTGTCGCTGTTCGTCCTTGCCCCGGCCGACCGGCCCCGCGGCCGAGCCCTCCTCGAGCAGGTCGTTCGGGGCTACCCGCTGTGCGCCGCGCTGGCGATCACGCTGGTGATCCTCGCCGGCGTCGGGATCGTCCGCTTCCTCCACCATCGGGCGATCGGCTGGGTCGACGACCACGTCCCGATCGTCGTCCATCCCGGCGGATACGAGCGGGTCGTCGCCGATCTTGAGCGGGCCCTCGACGACGCCGGACTCGCCGTCGACCGGCGGCCCGCGCCGTCGGCTCTGGCGGTCCCCGGCCGGATGCTCGGCCGGATCGCGGGGCCCGGGATCCGGTCCCTCGTGCCCGACGTTCTGGTGGAGCTCGTCGGCCATGACCTCGAGGTCGGGCTCTACCCGTCCGACATCGCGATCGGTGGCAAGAAGCT
>DASUPH010000241.1:0-4561 GCA_036276275.1 Candidatus Limnocylindrales bacterium | reverse complement strand
GACGAACATCGTCCCATCGGCAGCCTCCTCGCGACGGGTCGCCGTCCAGCGACAGCCGTAGCGGGCGATCGTCCCCGTCCGCTCGGCGAAGGCCGCCAGATTCGCCTCCATCTCCGGCCGCGAGGGGAAGTACGAGGTCCCGTCCATCAGCGTCGGCATGATCGCCTGGTGCTCGGGCACATCGGAGAGGAGGCTGTTCCAGTCGTAACGCTCGTAGGCCCGCCCGCCGCGCTCGACCGGGGCGTAGGGCTTCGTCCACGACAGGAGGCGCTGGAAGAACGGCCACTTCCGGAACATGCCGCCGGGCGACGGGTCGGCCGACAGAAGGGCGTGCTCGATGCCGAGCCGGCGAAGGGCGTACGAGACCTGGATGCCGCCGGGCCCGCTGCCGACCACGACGAGCGGATACGCGCCCGGTGGAAAGGGCCGATCCTCGGGCGGCCCGCCCGGCCCGGCCGGTCCGGTCAGCTGCGCCACCGGTTCGCGTTCCGCAGCCGGCGCGCCTGCGCCTGCAGCATCCGGTACATCAGTGGCGGGTTGTCGAGAAGCACCGACTGGACCTGCGGGCCGGCCAGGACGAGGCAGCGCAGCGGTCGGGCGGCGACGATGTCGGCGACGGGCGCCTCACCCAGGAGGATCGAGACCTCGCCGAAGAAGTCGCCCCGGCCGAGGGTCGCCCGCTGCTCGCCGTCGAGGATGATGTGGAAGGCCGAGCCGGACAGGCCCTGACGGAGGACGCGCGCGCCCTCCGAGTAGACCTCCTCCTCGAATATGTGGGCGATCCGCTGGAGCTGCGGCGTCGTCAGGTCGGCGAAGAGGGCGAAGCCGGCGATTTGATCGACGATCTCGTCGCGGGTGGCCATCGAACGGCGTCCTCCGTGACAAACGGGGTCGGGGCCGGCTCATTCTGCCACCGGTCACCGAGCGTGTTCGGTTGACGGCGAGCGGACGGAACGCGCAGCATCAGCGCCGTCGTTCAGGAGGATCTGGTGACGCTCACCCAGGATCGGCGGACCACCCTGCTCGGCGGATGCCCGCTGTTCGGCGGCGTGTCCGCGGAGGACCTCGCCGCGATCGCGGGACAGTCGCTCGAGGTCGACTTTCCGGCCGACCACGTCATCGCCCGCCAGGGCGAGATCGGGACCGGTTTCTTCGTGATCGTCGAGGGTAGCGTCCGGGTCGTTCGCGACGGCGACGAGCTGGCTCGGCTCGGTCCCGGCGACTTCTTCGGCGAGATGTCGGTCATCGACGGCCTGCCCCGTGTCGCCCAGGTCGTGGCCACGTCGGACACCCGCTGCCTCGCGCTCGCGACCTGGGAGTTCGAGCGCCTGATCCTTGATCACCCGACGATCGGGCTCGCGATCCTCCGCGGCCTTTCGGCCCGTCTTCGGTCGCGGACCGAGCAGCCCCAGCACTGACACCGCCCCAACCGATGGCGCTGCGCGTCCTTCCCACCGGCACGGTCGCCTTCCTGTTCACCGACATCGAGGGCTCGACCGCGCTGGCCCAGTCCCTCGCGGGTGACCGCTGGGCGGCCCTTCTCGCCCGCCATCGTGATCTGATCCGGGCGGCCGTCGCGGCGTTCGACGGCGTCGAGGTCGCGACCGAGGGCGACGGCTTCTTCGTGGCGTTCGAACGGACCGCCGACGCGGTCGCCGCGGCCGTCGAGGCGCAGCGGATGCTGGCGGCCGAAGCCTGGCCGGACGATGCGGTCGTCCGGGTCCGGATGGGGATCCACTCCGGCGACGGCCGGCTCGATGCGGACGGCACCTACGTCGGGGCGGACGTCCATCGGGCGGCCCGGGTCGCCGCGGCGGGTCATGGCGGCCAGATCCTCCTGTCCGAGACGACTTCGACGCTCGTCGGGGACGAGCTCCCAGCCGGGGTCGCGTTGCGCGGGCTGGGCCAGCACCGCCTCAAGGACCTCCGGCCGGAGCGCATCTGCCAGCTGGTCATCGACGGTCTCCGGACCGAGTTCCCGCCGATCCGCTCGCTGGACCGCCAGCCGAACAACCTGCCCACCCAGCTGACGAGCTTCGTCGGTCGCGACGCGGAGCTGGCCGAGGCGGCCCGACTCCTCGCGACGACCCGCCTGCTGACCCTGACCGGGCCCGGCGGCACCGGCAAGACGCGTCTGTCACTCCAGCTCGCCGCGAACGTCGCCGAGAACTTCCGCGACGGCGTCTGGTTCGTGCCGCTCGAGCCCGTCCGCGACCCGGACATGATCGCGGGGACGATCCTGACGACGCTCGGCCTCGTGGAGCGCGGCGGACGCGCGGCCCACGACATCCTGCTCGAGTGGCTCGAACCGAAGCAGGCGCTCCTCGTGCTCGACAACTTCGAGCAGGTGATCGACGGCGCGCCCGTCGTCGCCGACCTCCTTCGGGGAGCGCCACGGCTGGCCGCAATCGTCACGAGCCGGGCACCGCTCCGGATCAGCGGCGAACAGGAGTACCCGGTCCCCGGCCTGCCTGCGCCGCGCGACGTCCTCGCCCTGTCCGATCTCGAGAAGATGAACCTGCCTTCCGGCGACCGCCGGCTCGACGCCGCGAACGCGACCCAGTACGAGGCGGTCCGCCTGTTCATCGCCCGCGCCCTGGCCGTCCGGCCCGACTTCCGGGTCACGAACGACAACGCCCCGGCCGTCGCCGGCATCGCCGCGCGTCTCCACGGGATGCCGCTCGCGATCGAGCTCGCCGCCGCCCGGATCAAGCTCCTCCCGCCCGATGCGATCCTCGAGCGGCTGGAGCATCAACTGGGCGTCCTCGCCTCGGGCTCGCGAGACCTGCCGGAGCGCCAGCAGACGCTGCGCGGGGCGATCGCCTGGAGCCACGACCTGCTCGACGAGGGTCAGCGCCGTCTCTTCGCCCGGCTGTCGGTGTTCGTCGCCGGTTGCGAGCTGGACTCGGCCGAGGCCGTCGGCGGCCCCGCCGCGGAGCTGGGCTCCGGCCTGGATGTCCTCGACGGCTTGATGGCGCTTGCCGACCAGAGCCTCGTTCGGGCCGAGGAGACCGATGGCGAGACGCGGTTCCGGATGCTCGACACGATCCGCGAATTCGCGGCGGAACGCCTCGCCGAGAGCGGCGAGAAGGAAGAGATCGAACGTCGTCATTCGGCCACGTTCGTCGCCCTCGCCGAGTCGCTGACGCCGCGTCTGTCGGGCGAGGACCAGCGCCGCTGGCTCGGCCGCCTCGAGCGCGACCACGACAACATCCGGGCGGTCCTCGACCGGGCGGTCGCGGCCGGCGACGGCTCCACCGCACTCAGGCTCGGGTTCGCCATGTGGCGGTACTGGCAGAAGCGCGGGCACCTGGCCGAGGCAAGACGGCGGCTCCAGGCGATCGCCGATGCACCGTGGTCCCGGGACGACCCCGTCCTCCGGGCGCGACTGATGGAGGCGCTGGGCGGCGTCGCCTGGTGGCAGGCGGACCTCGACACGATGGCGCCGGCATACAGCGAGGCTCTCGCGATCTGGGAGGAGCTCGGCGACCAGCGCGAGCTCTCGAACGCGCTCTACAACGACTCGTTCCGCTATGCCGTGTCCGAGGACCCCAGCAAGTCGGACCCGGATGGGATCGGACTCGGCCAGATGGTCCGCGCCCGCGACCTCGCGGCGGCCGCGGGCGACGACCGTGGCCGAGCCAACGCGCTGTGGGGGATCGGCAACTATCTCTACTTCCACGACACCGACGACCGCGGCATGAGCCAGTTCCAGGAGGCCTTCGACACGTTCAGCCGGATCGGCGACCGGACCATGGAAGCGTGGTCGCTCCACATGCTCGGCACGGCCCAGCTCCGGTCGAAGAAGCTCGACGAGTCGCGAGCGAACGTGGACCGCGCCCTGCGGCTGTTCCACGCCTTCGGCGACGTCGCCGGGATCACCCTCGCCCTGGATGACTTCGCGAGCCTGGCCGTCGCGATGGACGACCTGCCGCGGGCCGCCCGACTCTGGGGCGCGGCCCGGGCACTCTCGTCGGCGGGCGGCGTGGGGCTCGCCGACTTCGTCGACCAGCAGTTCGAGTTCTACAGCCGGCCGAGCGCCCGGTTCGTCCTGGGAGCCGAGGAGCTGGAGCGCCACGCCGTCGAGGGGCGGGCGATGACCCTCGACGAGAGCGTGGCCTATGCCCTCGAGACGAGCATCGACGAGCTGGCACCGCACGACCACTCGGGCGTCCGATGACCGTCGAGCCGATCGTCTTCGCCACGGCGCGACCCTGCGCCGCCGCGACCGAGGCTTCCCCGCCGGCCGCGTTGGGGCGGTTCGCGTCGTAGACTTCGGCGATGACCGCCGAGGCGACCCAGCCCAACGCCGCCGCCGGCCCGAACGCCGCCGCGGAAGGTCCGGTGGAAGCCGCCGCTCCCGCCACCGCACCCGCTCGCGCGAAGACCGCGATCCCGAAGAACCCGGGTCGTCGCGAGCTCGGGATGAAGGCGACGCTCCTCTTCCCCGACAAGGACATCGTCGAGCGGTTCTACGTCCCGCTGATCTACACGGCGTGCCGGACCTGCTACTCGGAGCTGACCCCGGAGGACATCTTCGACCGCGCGACGACCGGCGGGA
>DASUPH010000240.1:0-7750 GCA_036276275.1 Candidatus Limnocylindrales bacterium | reverse complement strand
TCCGCCTCGATCAGCTCCGGGAACGCGTCGCGGAGCCGCTCGGCGTCGTAGCCGGCGTCGGCGTTCGTGCACTCGGTGAACAGGATCTGGACCTTCGGACCGGGTCGCTTCCGTTCGACCGCCGCCGCGAAGGCGGCCGAGGCGACCTCGTCGGCCGAGAACCCGGCGATCGCCCCGCGCCGGAGCATCTCCGCCACGATCCCCGCCAGGGCCTCCGCGCCGCGCCGCGCCGGCGGCCGATCCGCGACGTGCGTCCCGGCCCCATGTCGACTCGTGACGTAGCCCGCATCGGCCAGACGCCGATAGACCGCGCGGATCGTGTTGGGGTTTACTCGGAGCGCGGCACCCATCTCGCGAACCGGAGCGAGACGGGAGCCGGGCAGGAGCCGACCGGAGTCGATCTGGTAGGCGAGCTGCCAGAAGATCTGGGTCGAGATCGGGACGTCGGAATCACGTTCGACGTCGACGTCGCTGCCCGATCCGATGTGTCCGCTGGCCTCTTCCGGGGGGCCCGACGGTCCTATTGACATAGTACGCTAGTCCAAGATACGATCCGGTTGGCCTAGTGAACTGTACCAAATCAACGCAAGGTGAAGACGATGGATCTGATCATTGTCGGCATCGTCGCACTCCTGGTGCTCCTCGACATCGCGGCGCTCCAGTGGGGCGCCGACTCGCGCGACTCCGAAATCGACTCGCGCTATCCGATGGCCACCGGCCTCCGATAGCTCCCTGATACCTCCCCTCGTCGTCGCGCCCTCGCGGCGACGATCCGACCAGCCCGTGGCGCGCAGGCCACGGGCTGTTGGATTCTCGGGTCGGTTCTGAGCGTGGCTCCCACATCGCTGCCAAATTCCCTCGCGCGTGGCGATTTCGCGCGAATGGAGCCCAGTCTGGTCAGATTCCCACCCGGTGGGAGTTGGGCCACGTCGACCCGCGTTTCGGCCCCGCTACATCGGCCTGCTGAGCCCGGCGACGCACGGAGGCACGACCTCGATGGCGTCGACCCGGGCGTCGTACAGGTCTAGCTCTCGTGGGGCGGGAATCTGTCAAGGATTCGGCAGCTTCGGCTCGTTAACTCCCACGCGAAGAGAATCTGACCCAATGGACTTCCGCCATGTCGTCGTCCCGCGACTTCCACGCTTGAAATCCACACTCCGGGCTGTCCGACGGTCCTCGTCGGCCGGCAGTCACGCGCGAGTCGCTCGGAGACACGGCCAACGTCGCTTCGTTTCCGGGCCCGAAACCTCGCCTGGGAGTTGCGGGTGGCTTCGACCGGGAGCCTCAGCCCGGTGCCGGTTGGCCGACGTCGGCGAGGGCCATCCAGTAGATCTCGGCCCCGTCGAGCCCGCGGGAGGGCGAGGACAGGGCCGCCAGGTCGTCGGTCAGGCGCCGCTCGAGACGGGTGCCGGCGGTCGCGTCGACGAGCCGGACGGCCCGCGCCGCGGCGCGAATGATCTGGCGCGTCTCCGGCCGGATCGGATCGTCCCAGAACCAGCCGTCGCTCGCGAACATCGCCAGACGCCAGCGCTGGGCCTCGAGCAGGTCGAGGAGACGCCCCCGGAGACGGTCGTCGGCAGCCGGCCACTGGCCGGCCGCGAAGTCCGCCCCGGTGACCTGGCCGAGGACGACGTCGACATACGCGTTCCGGGCAAGGTCCGGGTCGGGCCGGCCCGGCGCCTCGTCGAAGGCCGTGGCAGTCACGACGTCGACCGCTCCGGCCAGTCGCTCGAACGCGGCCCGCAACGGCGCCTTCCAGCGGCCGTCGTCCGCGTCGGCGCACTCGCCGCCCCAACGAGCCACTCCGTGGTGGCAGCTCCAGGAGGTCCGTTCCCGGATCCCGATCGGCGGCGCCGACGTCGCCTCCGCGACCACGTCCGCCAGTGAGACGACGTCGAAGCCGCGGTCGCCGGCCACGGCCGGGTCCGGTGCCACGAGGCGCTGGAGGAACAGGTCGCGGAACTGCTGGTGGTGGCCGTACAGCTCGCCGTCGCTGGCGATCAGCGCGAGCGGCCGATCGATCGGACTGGGACCGCTGCTCAGCCGCGGCGTCACGCGCTCCCGTGCGAACCGATCCGCGTCGGCGGTCGCCTCGGGCTCGAAGGAGACCGACGTCGACAGCCCCGCGTCGTAGAAGACGACGACGATCGAGCGGCCGTTGCCGAGCTGGACGCGATACGGCAGCCGCGTGTCGACCGCGCCCTCGGCCGCCTGCCACGGGGCGAGAATCGTGTACCCGATGCCCGCGTCGGCGAGGACTCCCAACGTCGCCATGTCGACCGCCGCCTCGGGCAGCCACATCCCGACCGGTCGCCGGCCGAACCGCATCTCGAAGTCGCGAATGCCCCACAGGATCTCCGTCCGCCGATCGGCCGCCGACGCGAGCGGCAGGATCGTGTGGTGGAACGCCTGGGCCATCGCGTCGACGCCATCGGTCGTGAACCGGCGGTACGTCACCGGATCCGCGACCGCCAGCCACGAGGCGAGGGTCGGACCGAGGTCGGACGAGATGAGGGCCAGCGTGCCGCGCTCGGCGTTGGGCCGGTAGCACTCCGCGTTCACCCGCTCGTTCCAGTCGTGGTAGGGCGCGGCCGACGGCTCGACGGGGACGAGGCCCGTCCACGGATCGAGCCGCGACGGCTGGTAGAAGTGGGCGTGGACCGCCAGCCGACCCCGGCTCATCGCCGGCCGGACTCGACCTCGACCGGAGCGGCCGCGGGCCGCGTCCCGGCGCGAACGCCGTCGACCGGGCCGCCGCCGAAGCGCTCGCCGCCGATCGCCAGCTGCTGGCCGATCCGGATCGTCAGCCGCTCGCCCGGGCCCAGCCGGAGCGGCTCGATCAGGAGCGTCGCGCTGCCCTGGTACACGAGCTCGAAGCCCGCTTCCGAGTTCGAGACTGTCTGGATCGGCGCGATCCAGGCCTCGACCGGCCGGTCGATCGTCGTCTCGACCGTGACGCCGAGCTGCTCGTTGGCGGCGACCAGGCGGCTGACGCCGGCGACCTCGGCCGCCTCGTCGTGGGCGATCCGCCGGCCGTCGACCTCGTGCCAGGCCGCCGGGTTGTGCCCGCCGCCGAGCAGCATCGTCGACCACTCGATGCCGAGCAGCGCATCGATCGGTGGGCTGTCAGGTTCGCCGCGGTGGCGGATCTCGAGCTCGACCGTGAGGCTGGGATCGAGCCGGCCGCCGCCGATCTCGATCGTCTTCCGCGCCTCGATCGGCGCCGACCCACCGGCGACCCGGACGTTCCCGGCCCGGCGGAGGACGACCCGCCCGGCATCGAGACCGTCGAGCGCCCACGTGCCGTCGCGGAGATCCGCCAGCTCTTCGGTGGTGCCTGCCGCGGCCGTCGCCGGGGTCGTGTCGGCCGGGAGGATCCGGACGAGCGCGGAACGGCGCTCGTAGGCGTCGTAGCGTAGATGCTCGAGGAGGCCCTCCTGCTTGACCCTGACGATGTCGTGGATCGAGGCCGGGGCGGCGGCGCCGTCGGCGGCCGTCGGATGCCGCTCGCCATCCGTGGGCTCGCGCTCGCCATCCCCCGGCTCTCCCGGCTGCACCCCGTGTCCGGCTTTCGCCAGCTCGTGCAGCCGAAGCGTCTCGTGATAGGCCTCCGGCCGTCGTCGCATCACCGCCGCCAGCGGATGGCCGGCCGCCCGGAGGTCCCAGCGGGAGATGCCACCGCCCTCCTCGAGCTTCACCGTGACGAACTGGCCCGGGCCTGACAGGACGACCTCCTCGCGGCCGTCGAGATCGACATCGCGGCGGATGGCCGACGGCGCGGCCGGCCCGGTCACGAGGTCCTCGGCGGCGATCAGCCGGGCAAGCGCGGCGACTCGCAGGTCGGGCAGGTAGATGCCGCCAAACAGGCCGTGCCAGTAGCAGTCGTTCGACTGACCCGCGTAGAGATGGTCGCGAGCGACGTCGCCGAGCGCACCCGGCGGCACCGCCTCGACGAGGTCGCTCGTGGTCAGCATCTGCTTGTGGATGTCGTTGATCTCGCGATAGCGGATCTGGAAGTTGCGCCAGATCGCGCCGCGCAGCCAGCGCGCCTCCGGCCGGCCCTCGGCTCGGGCGCGACGGAGGGTCGAACCGAAGGCGAGGGCCTCGTCGGCGGGCAGCGCCCATTCGCCCATCTCGGCATACGAGCCGGTCGGGAGATAGACCCGGCCGACGGGTCGATGGCCGCCGATCCAGTCGGACGGGGTCACCGTCGAGAGCCATTCGGCGTTCGCATCGAGCGCCTCGAAGAAGCGCTCGACCCAGCGCCCGCCGCCCCAGCAATGCTCCCATGTCGTCGGCCACGCCCCGAACTTCTCGCCGTCGTCGCCCATCGTCCCCAGGCGCTCGCCGTCATCGCTGGCGTGGTCGCGGAGATAGCCGATCACGTCGTCGACCTCCGCGAACGGGATCCGGTAGCGGAGACCCTGCTCGGTCCCGAACACGGTCAGGACCTTGCCCTGGTCGTCGGTCGTGTACGAGCCCCAGAGGTCGTCCTCGGGGATCGCCGCCGCCCGAAAATGAGCGTCGTCGAGAACGGTCCAGTCATAGCCGGCGCTGACGAGGGCGGTTGGCAGGTCCGGCTCCCAGACCCGCTCGGCCAGCCACGCGCCGCGCGGCCGGGGGCCGAAGGTCGACTCGAGCTCGTCGGCCATCCGGACGAGCTGGCCGACCCGGTCACGCTCGGGCAGGGCGGCCAGGACGGGCTCGTACCAGCCACCGCCGACGATCTCGACCTGGCCTCGTTCGGCCAGGCGGGCGAGACGGGCAACGAAGTCCGGCCGCTCGGCCCGCAGCCAGCCGAGAAGGGGTCCGCTGTAGTGGAGGGCGACCCGCACCCGCGGGTGGCGCTCGAGCGCCTCGACCATGGGCAGGTAGGCCCGATCGTGGGTTTCGGCGATGACCCAGCCGAAGTTGCCGACGGGCTGGTGGTTGTGAAGGGTCAGCGCCAGCGAAATCCGGGGACTCACGCGGTCTCCTCGGGGCGGGGCCGGGACAGTCGACTCAATGGCATTCGACGCGCTCGGTTGACGGAGATCGGGACCGTTCGGCGATCCTGCCGGAAATCATTGACGTCGCGGCGACGACTCTGCTAGGGTCTGTAAACCGGTTTGCTAAACCGCTTTTGCCGCCCAATGATACACACCCCGGAAACCGGCCATGACGGTCCGGACGGTGGCTTGGACGGCAGGCACTTCGGGCCGGAGGAGGAGCGGCGTGGAGCACTTCGCTCGACGCGTCACGATCGCGGACGTGGCGGAAAAGGCAGGCGTCTCGAAAACGGCCGTCTCGTTCGCGTTCAACAACCCCGACCGGCTCAACTCGACGACGGCCAGCCGGATCCTCGACATCGCCAACGAGCTCGGCTACCGGCCCGACCCGGTCGCCCGGATGCTGACCCAGCGGCGGACCGGGGCCATCGGCGTCCTGACCCCGCAGGAACTGTCGGTGATCTTCGCCAACCCGTTCTTCGGGTCGTTCAGCGCCGGGATCGCCGGCGTCGCCGAGGAGGCGGGCTACGGGCTGCACTTCATCTCGCCACTGCACGGGTCGCTGTCAAGGGCGATCCACCGGGCGACGGTCGACGGCGTCGTGGCGATCGGCCTGACGATCGACCATCCGGAGATCAACGAGATCCGACGGGCGGGTCTGCCGATGATCATGGTCGACTCCGACGTCGTCGACGAAGTCGCCTCGGTCGACGTCGACGACGAGGGCGGGGCCCGCCTGGCGGCGGCCCACGTGATCGAGCTGGGTCATCGCGACGTGGCGATCCTCGCGATCGACGGGCCGCGCTCGACCAGCAGCGGCGAAGGCGGCGTCGTCGCCCGTCGCCTGCGGGGCTATCGCGAGACGCTCGGCGCCGCGGGGATCGACGTGCCGGCGGACGAGGTCGCGATCGGCCCGTCGACGATCGCCGGCGGGATCGACGCCTTCGAGCGGCTGTGGGCCGGTGGCCGCCGACCGACCGCGGTCCTCGCGATGAGCGACGCGATGGCCATCGGCGCCCTGCGGGCGATCCGCGCTCACGGGCTGACCGTCCCGGCGGAGATCAGTCTCGTCGGCTTCGACGACATCGAGCTCGCTCAATCGACCGATCCACCGCTGACGACCGTTCACCAGCCCGTTCGCGGGAAGGGTGAGGAGGCCGTTCGGCTCCTGTTGTCGGTGATCGAGGGTCGCGACCCGCGACCCGGACATCGCCGTCTCGATACCCGGTTGATCGTTCGTGGATCGACCGGACCGGTGCCGCCGCGGCGGCAGGAGGTGACGGCGGCCAGACCGAAGTCAGCCTGACGAGTCGCGGACCCTGCCGTGGGTCGCCCAACGCGATCGAACGGAGTTTCGCCGCTCTCATGGCGGCAAGGAGTGGCTGCACGCCATTCCGGCCAACCCATCACCAGGAGGAGAATGCAGCGGACATGAACGGAAAGCTTCGGGTGCTCAGCACCCTCGCCGGCCTCGCCATCGTGGCGGGCGCCTGCTCCACCCCGGCCAACTCAGGCGGCGCCGGCGCCAGCTCCGGCAGTGCGACCGGCGCCCTCAAGGGCACCCTGACGGTCTGGTCGTCCTATGGCTCCGGCGCAGGAACCGAGCCGACGGCCTTCAAGACCGTCACGGACAAGATCAAGGCCGCCAACCCTGATCTCAAGCTGACGCTCCAGGACATCAAGTTCGACGACCTCTTCAAGAAGTTCGAGCTCGAGGCCGCCAGCGGCGGCGGGCCGGATCTCTTCATCGCCCCGAACGACAGCCTCGGCAAGGAGGCCCGGGCCGGCCTGTTCCTCGACGTCACCACGATGCTCGACGGCAAGCTCGGCAACGCCTCCCAGGTGTCGATCGACGGCAGCAAGGTCGGCGGCAAGCTGTACATGGTCCCGGAGTCCCTCAAGGCCGTCGCGATGTACTACGACAAGTCCAAGCTCGCGACCCCGCCGGCCTCCACCGACGCGCTCCTCGCGGGTGTCAAGGACGGCTCGATCAAGGCCGGGTTCGACGCCCACAGCTCATATCACTCGTTCGGCTGGTGGGCCGCGTTCGGCGGTCAGCTGATGGACGACAAGGGCAAATGCGTCGCCGACACGACCGGTGTCGCCGATGCCTACAAGTACTTCCAGGATCTCCAGACCGCCGGCGCCAAGTGGTACGACAAGTACGACGACCTCGCCAGCGACTTCAAGGCGGGCAAGATCAACCTCATCGTCGACGGGCCGTGGGCCTCGGGCGGCTACAAGGACGCCCTCAAGGACAACCTCGCCGTCGCCCCGATGCCGGCCGGCCCGAAGGGACCATCGAAGCCCCTGACCGGCGTCGACGGCTGGTACATCAACACCAACGCCAAGGACCCCCAGCTGGCGGTCAACTTCGCCCTCCAGATGGTCAGCACCGCGAACGAGCAGATCTTCGTCGACACCGCCGGCCACATTCCGGCCGACAAGACGATCACGATCAGCGATCCGATCACCAAGAAGTTCGGCGAGGCGGTCGCGAGCGGGTTCCCCCGCCCGCAGGTCGAACAGCTCGACCACTTCTGGTCAAACTTCGACAACGCCCTGAATCTCGTCATGCAGAAGGGCGAAAATCCGGGCAAGGCGGCGACCGACGCGTGCGCGAAGATGAACTCCGAGAACAAGATCCAGTAGCCCTCGTTCCGCGAGCGCCGGCATCGCCGGCGCTCGCGGGATCTTGCCCTGCTCCTGGACGTACGATCCGCGTCGCACGTCCCCCTGTTGATCCCAGCCCAGCGGCGCGT
>DASUPH010000239.1:0-2185 GCA_036276275.1 Candidatus Limnocylindrales bacterium | reverse complement strand
CCGACGTCGAGGATCACGATGTCGATGCCGTCGGCCTCGGCGAGCTCGAGGCCCGTCTCGCCGTCCAGGGCAACGTCGACGACGTGGCGATCCTCCTCGAGGAGGCGCTTGAGGACCCGCCCGAGTCGTTCGTCGTCCTCGATGACGAGAAGGTGCATTGCCGTCGCAGCTCCCTGCCTATGGAACGATTGAGATGCTGCCGTCGGTGGCAGCGCCGGCCGGCCTTCCCGGGCCGATGCCGGTCAGGTTCACGATCACCGTCGTCGCGGCGGCCACGGCAGCCAAGGTCGCGTCGGCCTGGCGATGGTAGCCCGTGGCCGAGCTGATCGCGAAGTCAGCGCCGGACGCCAATGGGTCTGTGTTCACGTTCGGCTGGGCCCTCGTTGGCGACGGTTTGCGGCGGGATCCTGATCGGCAACCCCGGCCCCGAGTCGGAACCGTGCGGCCCTCAGGAGAGCGCGTCGGGGTGAGAGGTTCGTGAGAGCTCGACCGGCGCGTCCGCGCCGTCTGCCCGGCGCCCGTCGGCGGTCGGAGTCCAGAGGACCTCGCGCGTGGCGGTGATCCCGATCGCGCCGTAGCCGGGGTGCGATTCGACCCACGCCAGCCCCTCCCGACCCATCACGAAGGCGGACGTGGCGTACGCATCGGCCCACGTCAGGTCGGGACCGATCACCGTGAGACTGAGGAGCTCCCTGGGAATGGTGTCCGTCCGGGCGTCGCGGACGTGGTCTCCCCGTTCGTAGAGCCCCGACGTGGCGACGGCGCCACGTCGAATGGCGACAACGGCCGCGAGGCGGTCTGCCTGCTCCGGGTGCCGGATGCCGATGCGCCAGGCGATGCCCGGGGCGGCCTCGCCCCGGGCGACGATGTCGCCGCCGGCCGTGACGAGGCAGTTCGTGGCCCCGGCGTCGTCGAGGCGACAAACTGCCTCCTCCACGGCCCAGCCCTTGACGAAGCCGGACGGATCGACGACCCCGTCGGGGCGATGCAGGCGGGCATCGAAGGCACCACCCGTCGAACGCGCGAGCTCGTCGCAGGCGGCCAGGACCCATCGAACGTCGGGGCTCAGCTCCGACTCGGCGACCAGGCCTCGAGCCAGCCGGCCGAGCTCACTGTCGGGCGAGTAGAGGCTGAAGCGGCGATCGATGTCGTGCAGGACCTCGCAGGCGGCCTCGATCGCGGCCTGATCGACGAACGGCGGACGCACGTCGAAGCTGACGATGGTGCCCATGACCGGCTCGACATGCACCTTGCGATGCGGCGGGCCGGACCGGGTCGCGGCGTCGACCCCGGCCGTGGCCCGATGCAGGTCGGTCACATGCCTGCCGCGTCGAGGGCTGCCTGGAGCGATGCGGCGTACGCCTGGCTCGTGTACGTGGCCCCCGACACGCCGTCGATGTTCGCCGACTGGGCCGTGAGGGCCTGGCGGCGCAGGATCGGCGCGACGAAGTTCGAGATCCGGCCCGAATGGCCACCGCTGGGCAGGTTGAGCGCCGTGACGTCGACGATCCTGCCGTTCTTGACGCTGATCCGGACCTGGACGTCGCCGTACGGCATCTGGATGTCCTGTCCGGTGAACGTGCCGGACGCGGTCGAGCCCGCTCCGGCCGGGGCCGCGGTCGCCGCGGATCCGCCGGTCGAGCCGCCAGCCGTGCCCGTCGAGGTGCCGGTCGACGAGCCGGTCGTCGTCGACCCGCTGCCGGCTGTTGACCCGCCTCTCTGGACGGCCCCGACCAGCGCAGCGTCCTGGGGCGCCCGGAAGTTGACGAGGAGGACCAGGGCGAGGCCCAGGGCGGCCGTGGCGGCGGCGGCTCGTTGACGCATCGTTCCGTCCCCTGCTAGTACGCGAACCGCTCGGCGTGGATGCGCCGGGACGGGACCCCGAGGTCGAGGAGGGTCTCGGTCAGCCGGTCCATCATCTCGTCCGGTCCGCAGAGATAGACGTCATGGGCGGCGATGTCCGGGACGAGCCGGTCGATGCCGTCGGCGTCGAGCGGGTCGCCGGGCAGGTCGATGCTCCCCCGCCGGCCGACGAGATAGTGGATCCTGGCGCCCCGGCGTTCGGCCAGCATGTCGAGCTCCCTGCGGAAGATGACGTGCTTGGGCTGGCGGGCCCGGTAGAGCAGGGTCAGGTCGCCGGGTTTGCCGGGGAGCGCCTCGAGGAGCGACCGGAGGGGCGTCACCC
>DASUPH010000238.1:0-3171 GCA_036276275.1 Candidatus Limnocylindrales bacterium | reverse complement strand
CCTCCGTCAGGTCCGCGGGCAGTTCGTCGACGCGGGGCGTGGGTCGCGGGACCGGCTGGCCGGTCAGGCTCCGAAGCTCGTGGCGAAGGTCCTCGAGCCAATCGCGGAGCCGCTGGTTGCTGACGACGTCGTCCCGGTTGTAGCGCTCGATCCGCTCGAGGTGCGTTGCCGCTGGCCGGTCGCCCTCACCGAGCTCCAGCCATTCCTCGAAGGCCACGATGCTCGACCCCGCGTCGCGAAGGTCGATCTCGCGTACGAAGCCGTAGAACGGCTCCATCTTCTTGATCGAGTAGCTCTCGACCGAGGCACGAAGGGATTGCCGGACGGCCCGCAGGAGATCGACCAGGACGCCGCCGCGGAGGAGACCATCGACCTCGTCCTCTCGGGTGCCGTAGCGGCCCATCAGCCGCTTCAGGGCGGTCGGTTCGTACGGTGCGTAGTGATAGATGTGGAGCGTCGGGTCGGCGGCTAGCCGCTCGCCGAAGAAGTCCATGAGGCGCTCGAAGGCCTGTCGCTCTGCGGCGAGGGTGAACTCGCCCGTTTCGTCTCGCGACCAGATCGCATGGAACTCCCCATTCGCCTCGAGGACGCCGAACAGGTAGTCGAGGCCGTCGTCGAAGGCGTAGGGATCGCCCTCGATGTCGAAGAAGAGGTCGTTCGGCGACGGTGGCGGGAGGCTGGCCAGGCCGCGCTCCGGGTCGAGCGCCGCGCCGGGTCCGGGAAGCAGCAGCTCGTGCTTGAGCCGCCCTTCGAGGCGACCTTCGAGCTGGATCCTTGCCTGCTCCCGGACCTTGGCCAGGGCGCCCGCCCCGACCCCCTCGATCACCGGGATGACGGGCAGCTCGAGGCGGCCGAGATCGGCCAGTGTCTCGATGCCACGCCCCGCGAGGCCGCGCCGCTGACGGGCCGAGATCCCGGCGACCAGGCTGAGGTGGTCATCCTCACGTCGGCGCTGGACGCACTCGGCCGCCCACCGGCAGACATCGCAGTGCTCGACGGGGTCCGGGTACGTCCCCGACGGCGGATAGGTGGCCGGTTCCTCCGACGCCATCGCGGCCAGGAACCGGTCGCGGGCGCTCCGGTAGTAGGCCATGAAGTCGTCGACCCGGAGGCGCTCCACGGCCCGGGCGCTGCCGCCGAGCGCGACATGCATCCACTCGGGCCGGACGCCCTGGACAGCCTCGAGCAGGTCGACGTAGGTGCAGATCTGGAGCACGGCGCTCGCCTTCACATGCCGTGCCAGCTTCGTGTCCGCGACCTCGTAGTGATACGGGCCGAACCGGGACGGCCGGGCCGGGTCGTCGACCCGGAGGAGGAAGTCCGCGTGGCCGCGCCACGTCTCGTCGAAGAACGTCGCCTGGTAGATGACGTCGGCGCCCGACACGATCGCCTCGCGAGTCGCCGCCGCAGCGGCGCGGAGCTGCTCGCCGCGATCCTCGATCGAGCCATCGAGCTCGATCGTGACGACCGTCCGGCCGTCGGCCGCCAGGTCCGCCAGGTAACGATGCTCGTGCTGGAAGCCCCGTCGTCGGATGACGTCGAGCTCGGGATCGTCCCGCATCGGCCGTTTGACGAGGCCCGCGAGTGACGCTCGATCGAGCTGGGTCAGGTGTTCGCAGGCGAGATAGGCGACGAGATCGGTGGCCGCAAACACGGACCGACCGTCGATGGTCTGCACACGAGAACCTTAGCCGGGTCTCGTGTCAGCTCGCCTGTCACCAGCCGGGCTGTCGCGCCTTGGCGGCCGATCGCCGCGTTGACCCCTGCGCTCCTCGCTCACGCACCTTGAAGTGCGCTCACTCCGGTACTCGGGGTCGCCTTGCGCTGGACCACCCATGCGCGACGATCGCAGACCTAGATGGGGCGCAGGTCCCGCCACATGTCGAGCGCCCACTTCCAGTCCTGCGGGTCCTCGATCACGATCCGAATGGCGGCGCCGCGGCCACGGACCGCGGAGTAGCCCTCGACGGTGGCGACCTCGACCCCCGAGCTGATGTCCGTCGAGAGCCGCGCCCGCCCGCGGACCTCCCCGTCCTCGTGTTCGAGCGCGTCGCGCCCGAGATGGCCCGCGACCTGCTTGAGGAAGGCCTCGGCCGACATCGGCTGGCCATCGCGGCCGGTCTCCGTGGCGGCGATCGTGATCGTCCGGCGGGCCTCGCCGCCCGTCCACTCCTCGTCGGTGCGGTGCTCGTCGAAGGTGCCCGGGACCTCGAGGGCCCAGCCATGGTGGATGATCGTGACCGGGGAGCGGCGATAGCCGATGGCGGGCTCCTCGACCACCTTCGGGACCATCCGGTCGACGAGCTGGTGCGTCGCGGGGTCCTCGGCGCCGCGCAGCGCGAGGAGCTCGCTCCACGCCACCCACGGATAGGGGAGCGTGGGCTCCAGCGGGTAGGCCCGGCGAAGCAGGTTGAGGGCCTCGTCGAGGAGGATCTCCTCCTCGTTCGTGGGCGGGCGCCAGCGGACGTCGAGCCAGAGCAGGCAGAGCGCCCGGCCGAGGAGGTAGCGGGCGTCCATCGCGTCGGCGACCCACGGCCAGACGTCGGCGGCGACCCGCGGATCGGCGATCGCCCGGTCGAGCCACTCCTCGCTCCGTGGGCCGAGGACGGTCGCGAGCACGCCCGAGAACGTGAAGCGGGCGCCGGGTGGCGTCTCGAGGTGGATCCCGCTCGCGCCGCGCCCGCGAGCATCGCGGGCCTCGAGAAGAGCCCGATGCAGCCAGGCCAGATGGAGGCGCTCGGCGGCGGCTCGATCGGAGCTGTCGAGGAAACCGCTCGGGTCGTAGGACGCGGCATGGTCGTCGGGTGCGCCGCCGGGCGCCCAATCGATGCTCAGCTCGTCGCCCATCCGGCGCAGCAGACCGCAGACGTAGGTGTGATAGCCGGGCCCGACCGGGGACAGCTGGGCGATGACGGTCACGCGGCCGCCGTCAACCGTCTCGAGCCGGACGTTCCGGGCGGCCGGATGGAGCTGGAATTCGGTCGTCGTCGCCCCGTCGGGGAGGCCGCCGGGCGAACGCCCGCGGATCGTGTCAGATGCGCCCGTCCCCAGCCAGGCGTCGATTTCTGCGAGCAGCTTGTCACCGTTCGGCAGGCGCGGGATCTTGCCTCGCTTCGAGGCCTGGCCGACGGCGCGGATGGTGATCGGCACGCATTCAGCTCCGGTGGACGG
>DASUPH010000237.1:0-2765 GCA_036276275.1 Candidatus Limnocylindrales bacterium | reverse complement strand
GTGGCCGCGGAAGTCCGGGTGCGTCCCGATCGATGACAGGTAGCTCGCGCCGGCGAACGTCGTCCGCCGGGCGACGGCCGCCGGTCGGCCCTCGACCCGCGCCAGCAGCGCATGGTAGGGATCGAGCTCGAGCCCCTGCAGCGCTTCGAGCTCGATCGCCACGCGCCGCTCGGGCTCGACGCCGAACGAGGTCACGAGGACCTCGCCGATCGCCGTCGCGGCGGTCGCGGCCGCCTCGCCGCTGAGCCCGTGGAGCCGCTCGATCGTCAGCTCCTTCGTACCGTCGGGCAGGTCCAGGCGGAGCGCGGCGCGTGCGGGGTCGAGGACCATGAACATCCCCCGGCCGTGGTCCTCGAATCCGTTCGCGACCAGCCGCTCCACGAGGTCGGCGGGCTCATCGAAGCCAGGCGCCGGCCAGACGTGCGGGATCCGGTCGAGACCGGCGAACAGGGCGAGTGCCTCGGTCAGGCGTCGATCGAACGCCGCCGGCTCCGACGGCCAGGCGATCCCGGCAAGCCGGTTCCAGAACGGCTCCCGGTCCGTCGCGTCGTACAGCAGGACCGCGTCGCCGAGGTCGCGGACCTCTCGCCCGATCAGGCCGTGCGACCGAGCCTCATGCCAGGCCAGCCAGCGGACGTCCTCGGCCGTGAGATCGGCAGGGCGAGACGCCGCCGGTCCCGGCCGCTCGCCGGATCGGACCGTTCGAACCGAATCGTCGAGGCCAGCCATCGCCCGGAACGATAGACGGAGGAACCGGGCCCTTCACGATCGCCACTCTCGGGCGCCTGCGCTGGGCGCCGGTTTCAGCCCGATCGCTCGACGACGAAGACGGTCGCGCCCGACAGGAGATCGATGACGGTCGGATCGGGCAGACCGGCCGCGCCGAACAGCTCGCCGTACCCGTCGTGGGTGTACATCTGCGTGCCCTGGTACAGCTCGTCGAGCTGGATCCCCCACAGGAGCTCGCCCTGGAGGGACTGCGACTCGGCCGGGCTCGCGGGCAAGCACCACTCGAGGACGACCAGCCGGCCACCGTTCCGGACCGCGGCCCAGGAGGCCCGAAGCGAGGCGACCGGATCGGCCAGCTCGTGCAGGGCGTCCTGGATGTAGACCAGTTCGAACTCGGAGTGATACGGCATCTCCGGGATCTCCCGTGTCTCGATCCGGATCCGCGCCTCCAGACCGGCCTCCCTCACGTGTCGCACCGCGCGGGCCACGGAATCCGGCTCGAACTCGACGCCGACGAGCTCCGTCGCCGGGAAGCGGCGAGCGATCGCGATCAGCCAGCGCCCGCCGCCACACGCAACGTCGAGGATCCGACCGCCACGGGTCAGGGCAGCCGTCAGCTCCGGGAGCTGGGCAAGGCCTTCCTGGAAGAACACCGCGATGTCCTGGACGGTCACGGCCTCGATGGCCCGATGGAACCGTGGCGGGCGTTCCTTGATCGTCCGTCCCGTCCGGAAGAACTCGGTCATCCCGGCGTAGTCCAGGCTCGAGACGACGGCGACGACGAATTGGCCGCCCAGGTACTCGGGGTGGGTGTCATCGAGGAGGATCGACACGACGTCGTCGGGGATCGACACCCGGCTTCCGTCGACGGTGACGAGGTCGCCCGCGTGAGCCGCCCGGATCCAGGCCGCGACGGGTTCCGGCCGGCAGCCCGCTTCGACGGCGAGGGTGCCGGCCTCGATGCCCGCTCCGCCCGCGGCACGAATTCGCTCGAACAGCCCGAGCTCGAGACCGAGGTAGATCACCCAGCTCCGGTAGAAGCCACCGACGCCGGCCGCGAGCTCTTCGAAGCGATCGTTCCCGCCCATCGTGGGCGGATTGTCGCACGGGCCTCGACGCTCGGACGGGTCCATGCGAGCGTCGCGAATGCCGGAGCGCCGCCCCCTGCGGGACGGCGCTCCGGCTGGTCATGGTCGCGAACCGGTCCGGGAGAACCGGTCCGCGGGAGGAGGGAGGCTACTGGGCGCGGAAGCCCCGAGGGCCGCCCGAGGTCGGGTGGCTGAACGCGTTGTCGTCCTTCAGCTGGTTGCCCTTGACGGCGCCGGCCGGAAGGAGGTCATTGCGACCACCGCGATCGAGGTCGATCTGCACCGGGACGGGATACGCGACCGTCTTGGTCGCGACGAGGTTCGCGGAGCCCCACGCGATCGCGACGACGGCGAGGAGCACGGCCGCGGCCATCAGGACCGCGCCAAAGATCGATCCATGGCTGATCGGCTTCTGGATCGTGCGAGTCGTAGCGGACATGTCGTCCATCCTCCGTGTCGCCCGTCCCGCCGTCCGATCTTCGGTCGCTGCGGTCCGGGCGTTCGATGTATGCATCCTCGGTTCGGGCGGGCCGCGCGCCATCGGGCAACCGCCCGACGACAACGCCGCCCCCTGCCTTAAAGTTCGGCCGGGTCGTGCGGTCCTGGCCTCACCCGACGGACGGTCGTGCCGCCGCGCGAGGCCTGCAACCAACCCGTCGCGCACGGTGTTTCATTCTTCGATGGACGCTCAGCAGCCCGCCGACGCGGAACTCGCCGCCCGGCTCGCGACCGATCTGGACGGCGCCTTCGAGGCGCTCGTCCTCGCCCACCAGGATCGTCTCTTCACGATCGCCTTCCGCACGGGCGGCGATCGGCACGATGCCGAAGAGCTCGTCCAGGACGCCTTCGTCCGGGCGTATCGGGCGATGGCCGGTTACCCACCGGCCCGCGTCCGTGACCTGCGCCTCCGCGGCTGGTTGACCACGATCCTCCTGAACGCCGGTCGCA
>DASUPH010000236.1:0-4877 GCA_036276275.1 Candidatus Limnocylindrales bacterium | reverse complement strand
ATCGGGGGATCCCGACGGCCGGCCGGATCGAGGCGCCCGGGACCGTCGAGGCCGGCGACACGATCTGGCTCCGCGACGACCTGTTCGTCGTCGGCCGGACCCTCCGAACGAACGACGCCGGAGCGCGGCAGCTGGCGGCGATCGTCGGCGGCGATGTCCGGATCGTCGACGTCCCGTACTGGAAGGGGCCGGCCGAGCTCGTCCACCTGATGTCGGTCATTTCGCCGGTGTCGGACGACCTCGCGGTCGTCTTCCTGCCGCTCCTGCCGGCCGGTCTCCACGAGTGGCTCGTCGAGCTCGGGATCCGGCTCGTCGAGGTCCCGGCGGCCGAGTATCCGACCCTCGGCTGCAACGTCCTCGCCGTCCGGCCCGGCGTCGTGATCGTGGCCGACGGCAACCCCGTCACGCGGCGCGGGCTCGAAGCCGCCGGCGTCGAGGTCCACGGGATCCCGCTCGGCGAGGTCGGCGAGAACGGCTCGGGCGGCGTGACCTGCCTGACCCGGCCGATCCTCCGCGGATGACGAGCGTCGAGGCGACGCCGGCCGGGCGGGCAGCGGCCGCCGTGGACCGGCCCGCGCTGATCGAGGATCTCCAGACGATCGTCAGGATCCCGAGCGTCACGGGATCCGAGGAGGCGGTCCAGGTGGATCTCGCCGCACGGCTGGCGGCGGCCGGGATGCGGGTCGAGACGCTCTCGCCCGACCCGGCGGGGATCCGGGCGGACCCGGCCTGGCCCGGCGAGGAGACCGTCCGGACGGCCCTGCCCCTGGTGATCGGACGGCTCGGCCGGAGCGGCGGCCGGCGGCTCGTCCTGTCCGGCCACGTCGATGTCGTGCCGCCCGGCGATCCGGCCACCTGGACGGACGATGCGTGGAGCGGCGAGATCCGCGACGGCCGGCTCTACGGTCGCGGCGCCTGCGACATGAAAGGCGGGGTCGCAGCGATCCTCGCGGGCGTCCGGGCACTCGTCGCGAGCGGCGCCGCGGAACGGCTCGACGGCGAGCTGGTGGTCGCCTTCGTCCCCGGCGAGGAGGATGGGGGACAGGGAACCCTGGCCGCGATCCGGGCGGGCGTGACCGGGGACATGGCGATCATCACCGAGCCATCGAACCTGGACATCGTCGTCGCCCACGCCGGCGCGATCACGTTCCGGCTCACGGTCCCCGGCCGCGCCGCCCACGCATCGCAGCGGCGTGAGGGCGTCTCGGCGCTCGACAACCTGTTTGTCGTCCTCCGCGCGCTGGAGGTCGACGAGACCCGCCGCAATGCCGCCGAGTCGGACCCCCTGATGACGGTCCTCGGTCTGCCCTACCCGACGATCGTCGGGATCGTGTCGGGCGGGGAGTGGGCCTCGACGGTCCTCGACCGGGTCGGGTGCGACGGGCGCTACGGGGTCCGGCTCGGGCAATCCCCGGCGGACGCGGCGGCGGACCTGCGGGCGGCGATCGACACGGCCAACGGGTCCGACCCGTTCCTGCGCGAGCACCCGGCGACCGTCGAGATCGTCGGCGGCCAGTTCGGGTCGGGGCGCGTCCCCTCTGACCATCCGCTTCCGGTCGGGTTGGCCCGCGCCGTCGAGGCGGTCGGCGGCCGGCGGCCCGAGCTCCTCGGCGAGCCGTACGGCGCGGACATGCGCCTCTTCATCAACGAGGGCGACACGCCGTGCGTGATCTTCGGCCCGGGCGATGTCAAGGTCGCCCACAGCGCCGACGAGCAGGTTCCACTCGACGAGGTCGAGACGTGTGCCCGGGTCCTTGCCGCATGGGTGGCAGATGAGCTCGTCCGCGAGGCGGATCGGCTCTAGGAAGGCGTCGAGGCAAGGGCGCTCCGACGGAGCGTCAGGACGCCGGCCGGGATGACGAGCAGGACGGCCCCAAGGACGCCGAGCGCGGCGTAGCCCGCGGCCGCGAGCAGGACGCCCGAGCCGAGGCTGGCGAGGGCCGAGGTGCTCCAGACCAGGCCGTCGGCGAGGCCCTGGATCCGGGTCCGTTCGACGACCGAGACCCCGCCGGTCAGCATCGAGCTGCCTGCGACATAGCCGAGGTTCCAGCCGAATCCGAGCAGGAAGAGCGCCGCCAGGAGGAGCCGGTCGTCGTCGACCGGGGCGATCGCGGCGAGGATACCGGCGATTGCCAGGATCGCTGTCCCGGCGTAGATCACCGGACCACTTCCGAACCGATCCGTGAGACGACCGGACACGGGCGCCAGGGCGTACATCCCGAACGTGTGGGCGCTCAGGACGAGGCCGATCGCCGGCA
Organism: Candidatus Limnocylindrales bacterium; assembly: GCA_036276275.1. GTDB lineage: Bacteria > Chloroflexota > Limnocylindria > Limnocylindrales > CSP1-4 > CF-46. The sequence goes on along the minus strand of DASUPH010000236.1, from coordinate 2,619 downwards.
ACCCGTGGTCGTGCTGGGCCATGTGGAGCGGCGTCATCGTCATGATCAGGACCATCACGAACTGGCCGACCACGAGGGCCACGACCGAGATGATGACGGCGGGCCGGCGAAGGATCTCCACCAGGGGCGCCCCCGGCGCGTCGCCAGGTTGCACGGTCGAGGCGTGGTCCGCGAGCTCATACGGGTCCGGTCGGAGGAAGACGAACGCGACGATCGCGGCGAGGCCGACGAGGACGACCGGCACGAGATACGGCCCGGTGTTCATCGGCAGCCCGATCGACATCGCGAATTCCCCGCTCGGGCCGACGAGGTTCGGGCCGATCACGGCTCCGATCGTCGTCGCCCAGACAACCGTCGAGAGGGCGGTGGCCCGGCGGTCGGCCGGGTAGAGGTCGGCAGCGGCGTACCTCGACAGCTGGTTGGCGCTGTTGCCGAAGCCGATCAGGAGCGAGCCGAGGAGGAGCAGCGCCAGGCTGCCGGCGATGATCGCCTGGACGGCGAGGACGGCCCCGACGACGCCGATCGCATAGCCCGCGGCCAGCCCCGGCCGCCGACCGCGGCGGCTCATCAGCCACGAGAGGCTCGTCGCGCCGAGGGCGGCCCCGAAGACGACCGCCGCGACCGGCGTCCCGGAGAGCTGGATCGAGCCGGTCATCTCGCTGGCCACGATCGTGGCAACGGTCACGGCGGCGATGTGGCCCGTGCTGCCGAGCGCGACGCTCCCGACGAGCGTCCCGAGCGATCGCCGCCGGAGGCGGTCCAGCTCGATCGGGGAGCGGTCGGTCGTGGTCGACATCGCCGGAGGATAGCGCCCGGGCTTCGGCCGGGGCTCGGTAACCGCGATCAAAAGACACCCCGGTCATCTCGATGGCCTTGGCCGCATACCCGCGGCAGGGCGTCAGAGCCCGAGGGTCAGCATCGCCGGTTCGAGGCGACTCGACGAGCTGATCTCCCCGCCGCCGTCGAGACGGATCGCGACCTCCGCGAACCGGCAGAGCGCGTTCGCCAGCCGCATCTGCTTCGGCGTCCGCGCTCGAACGCGCAGGAGATCGGGCGCTGCCGCGACGATCGTGATGCAGCGGGCACGCGACGTCGCCACGTTCAGCCGGTGTCTCGAGTACAGGAAGTCCATCCCGCGTGGCGCCAGCTCCGGGCTCGACGTCGTCATCGAGTAGATGCTGATCGGTGCCTCCTGGCCCTGGAACTTGTCGACGGTCCCGACCCGGGCTTCGGTCGGCAGCCGGCGCTTGATCGCCCCGACCTGGGCGTTGTACGGCGCGACGATCAGGACCTCCTCCCAGGTCACCGGCTGTTGCTCGCCCTTTTCGTTCACCCATGTCGCGCCCGCTTCGACGATGGAGCGGGCGACGCGGGCGATCTCGTCGGCCTCGTCCGGCGACTCGCTGTCCGCCCCGACCGTCGGGGTGCCGAGCAGCCGGGGCCCGACGCTGCCGCCGAGCGCAGCTCCCGGCGCGTCGACACGCTGGACAATGAGATGCGGCTCCGGTGCGAGCCGGTCGTCGTAGAAGACCTCCGACGTGAATCTGCACAACTCCGGGTGGAGGCGCCAGGTCGTCTCGAGGAAGAGCCCTCGATCGGCGGGCATCGTCGCCTGGCCGGACAGAACGTGAGCGAGGGCGGACTGATCGGCGCCCGGTGGGTGGGTGCCCCGCATCGGCTGATCGAGCTGCTGCGGATCACCGAGCAGGACGAGGCTGTTGGTCGCACGCGACACGGCGATGACGTTGGCAAGCGAGATCTGGCCAGCCTCGTCGACGAACAGGACGTCCACGGCGCCGGCCATCTTCGATGACGCCCAGAGCCATGGGGTCCCTGCGGCGAGGTTCGCCCGGCCGTCAGCGAGCTGCTCCCGGACGTCCCCCGGATCCTTGCCGCGGGTGACCCGCTCGTCGTCGAGAACCTGATCCTTATCGCCGCGCTGGACGGGCCGAACGTCGATCCCGGGCTCGTCCTCGGCGGCCTTGAGCACCGCTCGGAGGAGATTGCCGATGACCTTGTGGCTCGTCCCGGTGATCCCGACCCGCTTGCCCTCGTCAAGGAGCGTCAGGATCATCCGCGCCCCGCTGTACGTCTTACCGGACCCCGGCGGCCCCTGGATCGGGAGTGTCGACCGATCGAGGGCCAGGGCCAGTCGTCGTGCCCCTTCGAGGTCGGCCTCTCCGAGCCGACCGAGGGGATCGCCGGGCGCCTGGCCGGCTCGCGGCGGGCGGCGAAGGAGCAGCTCGCGTGCGGCCTGGAACGGCCCCTCGGCGTCGATCCCGTTGCTCGACACCCATTCGCCGATCTCGATGAGCGACGCCTGGAGCTCCGTCGTCCTGACCCAGTCGAGCGGGACGATGGCCCGTGGGTGAGGCTCGTCGAGCGACCGGCGGAAGTCCACCGTCCCGGCCGCGACGTCGGCCGCGGCTCCGTCACCGACCTGCCACTTGAAGGGACTGTCGTTCGGCCGTGCCTGTTTCTGTGCCGGATCGTGGACGTAGCCGCGCCCGAGGTCGAAGTCCTGTGGCGGAAACGTATAGCGCCAGGTCTGCTTGCCGTTCCTGGGCTCGTCGACCGGCCCGACCGGCTCGAGCATCCCGATGGGTGCGCTCTCGTCGA
>DASUPH010000235.1:0-4917 GCA_036276275.1 Candidatus Limnocylindrales bacterium | reverse complement strand
GGTGAGAGCGGCCGTCGGCGTCGGGCTCTCGCCGGCCAGCGGCTCGAAGCTGGCGGACGGATCGAGACTCGCCCAGGGATCGCTGCCCTCCGATGATGCGGGCGATGCCGTTGGCAGCCGGCTGGACTCTGCGACGGAGCGGTCCGTGCGCGGGGACGCGTTCCAGGCCAGCCCCCCGGCGACGATCGCAATCGTGACGGCAGCCACGGTGACGACCACGGCACGGCGGCGAAGCGGTTCGGGGAGCGTCAGGCGGTCGGCGAGCCGGCCGCGGGTCGCCCGCGGGTCGGCGACGTCGCCCGAGGCGTCGGTGACGTCGGCCCAGGCGGCGGGCAAGGTCTCGGCGGTCGCGGCGTCGGCGGGCATGGCCTCCGCGACGAAGGTGCTGCAGGGCTCGCACCGTTCGAGATGGGCCGCCAGCCATGCACGATCCGCTGGATCGAGGTCGGTGACGGACGCGAGTGCCAGCTCACGGGCCCGTTCGTGGTCGATCATCGTTCGGCTCCCCCCACCCGAGGCGGGACGAGCAGCCGCGTTGCGGACCCTGGGCGGTCGCTTCTCGGACCGGCCTGCTCAGCGGTGAGACGCGCCTCGTCGCCGCTTGTTACGACGGCCCGACCGGGTGTCGGCTGGATGACTCGGGGCGGTCGTCGGTCTCAGCCCGGCACGGGCCTCGTGTACTGACGATGGACGGCGATCTCGCGGAAGCCGACCGAGCGGTAGAGCGCCTCCGAGGCCGCATTCGAGCGAAGCGAGAACACGAGCGCGTCGCGGGCGCCGGCGTCCTGGAGGACCCGCAGGCCATGGAGGTTCGCCGCCCGGCCCAGGCCCCGCCGGCGGTGATCCGGGTGCGTCCCGACCGGCTCGAACTCGCCGATCGAGCCGACCGGGTCGAACCAGCACATCGTGAACGCGGCGAAGGAGCCGTCGGGCGCCTCGACGACCACGTCGCGCTCGAAGGCGTAGTGCTCCTGGCCGACGCAGATCGCGTACTTCTCGACCGTCAGCTTCGACGGTGCGAAGGCCGCCCGATGGACCTCGACGCGGGCCGGGATCTCGTCCGGGCCGGCCATGGTCCGGACTCGATAGCCGGACGGCACGGCCGGCCGTTCGATCCGCCGGTCGAGCGGCTGGAGAAACTGGCTCAGGGCCACGTCCGTCGGGGTCCAGCCGCGATCGAGCAGACGCGCGGCCTCCCGCCAGCCGTCTGCGCCCCAGACCTCGAGCAGCGGGGCCGAGGCGGTCCGGGCGCGCTCGATGCCCCAATCCAGGATCTCGTCCCGGACGAGATCCTCGTCGGCGGGCGCCAGGCTCGGCCGGACGAACCAGTCGAGGTCGCCGGGCGGCTTGAACCAGCCCCAGCCGACCGGGTCGCCGCCGATCGACCAGAGCCGGAGACGCTCCGACCAGTCCACGCCCGGGCCCGCACCCGCCACCCACCATTCGAGATCGCCGATCGTGCAATTGACGAGCGGCCGCGCCGGGCTCGCCCAGGCGGCGGAGACGATCGACTCGATCGCGCGGAGGTCGTCGTGCGTCGTGCAGGCCTGCGAGGTGAGGGCGGCGGAAGCGGTCATCGCCGGCCGAGGATAGCGAACCCCGTAGACTGCCCGGGTGCCGACGATCCGGGCCAACGGCCTCGACATCGCCTACGACGTGCACGGCGCGGGCCCGCCGCTCGTCCTGCTCCACGGCGCGACCTCGTCCGGGCGCGAGGATTTCGCGGCCCAGATCCCCCTGTTCGCGAGGGCGTTCCTGCTCTACGTGCCCGATGCCCGCGGCCACGGTGGCACGCGTTGGGACGCGGCGAACGGCTTTCGCCACGAGTGGCTGGCCGATGACCTGGCGGCGTTCGTCGACGCCATCGGGCTCGAAACGTTCCATGTCGTCGGATTCTCGATGGGAGCGATGACCGCGCTCAAGTACGCCGTCCGCCACCCGGATCGCCTCCGGACGCTGACGATCGTGGGGATCACGACCGAGCGCGAGCCACGCGCATCGGTCGCGCGGCGGCTGATGGACCCCGATCGCATCGATCGCGACGATCCGGCCTGGGCGGCGCTCCTGGGGCGACGTCACGATGGGGGCCAGGGCGAGCGCGCATGGCGGCGCCTGCTCCCGGCGATCGCCGCCGACGTGGCCGTCCAACCGCTCCTCACGCCCCGCGACCTCCACCGGATCAGCCCGCCGGCGCTCGTCGCGTGTGGCGACCGTGACCCGTTCGTGCCGGTCGATCATGCCTGGGGGATCTCGCGACAGCTACCCGACGGATGCCTGTTCGTCGCGCCCGACTGCGGCCACGAGGTGATGACCCGCCGCCCGGGCCTCTTCAACGAGGCGCTCGCCGGCTTCTTCCGATCGACCGAGACGAAGGCACGGAAGCGGGCCACCGCGGCGGCCGCGCGGCCGTCGGGCGACGCCCCGGCCGGACCCGCGACGGCACCGCCGACCGAGCCGCCGGCGCTCACGGGTCCCGTCCCACCGGACGACCAGACCGACGTCGACTGGCTCGCGGACGCGAGCCGCTGACCGCAACAGGAGGAGCCCCCGGATGACGACCCTGCTCGTTCTCTATCGCCGTCCCGAGGGCGGCCCCGATGCGCTTGCGACCTTCGAGCGCCGGTACTCCAGCGAGCACCTGCCGCTCGTCGCCCAGACGCCGGGATTGCGGGAGACCCGCGTTCGGCGAGTCGCGGAAGCCCTCGGCGGCGAGACGGATCTTGCGCTGGTCACGGCGATGGACTTCGACGACCGGGCCGCCCTCGACGCGGGCCTCGCGTCCGATCCGATGCGGCAGGCCGGCCGGAACCTCCGCGAGATCGCCCCGGGTCTCGCCACGTTCCTGGTCCTCGAGGAGGCGGCGGACCTCGGATGAGGTCTCGTTGCGGCCGTTCCGCCTTGCCGGTCGCTGGTACTGTGGGCGCGACCGCGTGTCCGGGACGGAGGAACGTGTGACCCAGACTGCGCCGACGGAGAGCGCGCAGCCGGCCGAGCGAAGCCTCGTTCGGCTCGACTTCCCCGCGCCGACGACGGCCGGTCCGGCCACCGGCGTCGCCCTCGTCACCCTCGATCGGCCCGACGTCCTCAACGCCCTGAGCTTCGACCTGCTCGATGAGCTCGCCGCCATCCTCGATCGGCTCGACGCGGACCCGGGCTGCCGGGCGATCGTCCTGACCGGCAGCGGCTCGCGGGCGTTCGCGGCCGGTGCCGACATCCGCGAGCTTGCCCGCCAGACACCGGTGAGCCTGCTCGTCGACAACCGCTTCGCCGTGTGGGATCGGATCGGGGCGATCCGGACGCCCCTGATCGCGGCCGTCCGTGGATTCGCCCTGGGCGGCGGCTGCGAGCTGGCGATGAGCTGCGACATCATCGTCGCCGCGGAGGATGCGTCCTTCGGGCAGCCCGAGATCAACCTCGGGGTCATGCCCGGCGCCGGCGGCACGCAGCGCCTGACCCGGGCGATCGGCAAGGCGCGGGCGATGGACCTCGTTCTGACCGGCCGGACGATCGGTGCCGTCGAGGCGGAGCGGATGGGCCTCGTCAGCCGGGTGGTACCGCCCGATACCACCCTGGACACGGCCATGGAGCTGGCGACACGGATCGCGGCCCAGGCGCCGGTGGCGGTCCTCACGGCGAAGGAGGCGATCAGGCAGGCCGCGGAGCTTCCGCTGGCGGCCGGCCTGCAGCACGAGCGGCGGGCGTTCTACCTGCTGTTCGCAAGCGATGATCAACGGGAAGGGATGGCGGCCTTCGTCGAGAAGCGGCCGCCGCAATGGAAGGGACGCTGAGGATGGAACGCGACTTCGAGGGAGGCAGCGACTACGGCAAGGACATTGCCCGTGACGTCGGCGACGAGCCACCGAGCTCGTTCCGGGACACCGCCCCCGATGTGCTGGCGCCCATCGACGCATCGGCGCCGGTGTCCGGCCATGTCCCGGCCCCCGCGTCGACCGGTTCGATGGCCGCGTCACCCGAGCACGACTGGGCGGCCGCGTCGAAGATTCTCTTCCCGATCCTCCGTCCGCCCGGCACGCCCGGCAACCCTGTCGCCGATCTCGACCAGGCCGCGTTGTCGGCCGACGCGGGCCGGAGCCACTCGCAGCCCCTGATCGACGAGGGGCCCTGCGGTCTCGGGGTCGTCTACGGTCTCCATGCCGGCGGGTTCGACGTGATCGTGAACGGCGATCACCTGCTCTCGTGGGGCGTGCCCGTCGCGGACATCCAGGAGGCGGCGATCCAGAATCTCACGGCGTGGTCGGCCGGAGCGGCGTGGACGGACGAGGTCTCCGGCGAACGGCGGCTGATCTCGTCCGACACGGGCGAGGGCTGGGATGCGTCGCGGATCCTCCTGCCGGAGGTCATCGATCGCCTCTCGTCCGAGCTCGGCGGCGTCGGGCGGATCGTCGTCGGCATCCCGGAGCGTCACGTCCTGATCGCCGGTGCGCTCCGCCCGGGCGACGAGGAGTTCGCGACCCTGTTCGCGGAGTTCGTCGTCGAGCACTCGGGCGGCGCCGACGAACCGATCGATCGGCGGGTGTTCGAGATCGTCGACGGTCGCCTCGTCGAGTTCAGCGGCTCGGCCACGCCCGCCTGACCCGGTGGCGGAGCTCCGAGTCGAGGTCGCCGAACGCGTCGCGACGATCACCCTCGACCGGCCGGACGCGCTCAACGCCCTGACGGTCGAGCTCAAGCAGGAGCTCCTCGGCGCCCTGGTCCGGGTCGGCTCCGATCCGGCTGTCCGGGCGATCGTGCTGACAGGCGCCGGCCGCGCCTTCTGTGCCGGACAGGACCTCCGCGAGCGGCTGGAGCCCGGCGCCGCTCCTCTCGAGGTCGAGATCCGGGAGCGCTACAACCCGATCATCCTGGCGATGCGTGACCTTGCGAAACCGATCGTCGGGGCGATCAACGGGATCGCCG
>DASUPH010000234.1:0-4410 GCA_036276275.1 Candidatus Limnocylindrales bacterium | reverse complement strand
GAACGTCGGAACAACCCCCGGATCCGGGCCGACAACTCGCGCAGGCTGAACGGCTTCGTGACGTAGTCGTCCGCGCCGAGCTCGAGCCCCACGACCTTGTCGAGCTCGGAGTCCTTAGCCGTCAGCATCACGATCGGCACGCCCGATTCCGCCCGGATGATCCGGCACACCTCGATGCCCGACAGCTCGGGGAGCATGAGGTCGAGGAGGACCAGGTCCGGTCGATCGGCCCGGAAGCGGGTCAGGGCGGCCCGACCGTCGGCCGCCGCGATGACCCGGAAACCCTCGACCTCGAGGGCCTCGACGAGCGTCTCCCGGAGGGTCGTCTCGTCTTCCACGACGAGGATCGTTCGTGCCATTCGCCACCCATCGTAGCGAGCAGTGTTAACGGGCCGTTTCAGGCGGGCTGAGCTCGGGGAGCGTCGGCGAGGGCCGCGATCGCGGCGTCCACTCGCGCGAGGGTCCGGTCCCGGCCGAGGGCCACGAGCGTGTCGAACAGCGGCGGCGTCGCCGTCCTACCGGTCACCGCGACCCGGACCGCCATGAACAGGTCGCCGGCCTTCCAGCCGCGGGCCTCGGCGAGGGCCCGGAGCGGCGGCTCGAGCTCGTCGGCCTCCCAGCTGACCGGGTCGTGGGCCGCCAGCGCTTCGCGAGCGGCGGTCAGGCCGTCGCGGGTCGTCGCGGCGTCCCAGCGCTTCGGGACCAGGACGACGGGATCGATCCTGATCTCGTTCGTCCACAGGAAGCCGGCGAGGTCGACGATTGCGGCGAGCGTCGGGAGCCGCTCCTGGACGATCGGCAGGAGTGCCCGGACCTCGTCGTCGGGCGCCAGCCAGTCGATCCGGCCGTCGTCGACGGCGGCCTGGAGGAACGGCCGCAGCCGGTCGATCAGGTCGTCCGGCTCGAGCCGCCGGATCCACTGGCCGTTCAGCCACTCGAGCCGTTCGCGGTCGAACTTCGCGCCGCCCTTGTGGACCTTGTCGATGTCGAACCGGGCGACGATCTCGTCGAGGGGCAGGACGTCCTCCTCGGTGCCCGGGCTCCAGCCGAGGTAGGCGAGGTAGTTGACGAGGCCCTCGCGGATGAACCCCTCCGCCTGGTAGTCGGCGACCGCGGTCTGGGTCTTGCGCTTGCTCATCTTCGTTCCGTCGGGGTTGAGGATGAGCGGCAAATGGGCGAACTGCGGGATCGAGTAGCCGAGCGCCTCGAAGAGGAGGATGTGCTTCGGCGTGTTGCCCACGTGGTCCTCGCCACGGATCACGTGGCTGATCTTCATCGCCGCGTCGTCGACGACGACGGTGAAGTGATAGAGCGGTGTGCCGTCGGCGCGGGCGATCACGAAGTCGCCGCCGAGATTCGTCGTGTCGATCTCGATCCGGCCGCGAACGAGGTCGTTCCAGGCGATCACGCCCGGCCGGACACGGAAGCGGGTCACCGGCCGGCGACCCTCGGCGACACGCGCCGCCCGCTCCTCCGCTGTCAGCGCCGCGCAGCGCCCGACATAGCGCGGCGGCTGCTTCGCGGCCTCCTGGGCGGCCCGGTCCGCGGCGAGCTCCTCGGGCGTGCAGTAGCACGGGTAGGCGAGGTCCGCGGCCAGCAGCCGGTCGGACGCCTCGCGATAGAGATCGAGCCGCTGCATCTGGCGATATGGGGCGTACGGCCCGATGTCGCCGTCGCCGGTCGGGTTCGGGCCCTCGTCCCAGGTGATCCCGAGCCAGTGGAGCCCCTCGAGGATGTCGCGCTCGAACGCCTCGCTGCCGCGGGCAGCGTCGGTGTCCTCGAGCCGGAGCAGGAACGTCCCGCCGACGTGGCGGGCGAACAGGAAGTTGAACAGTGCCGTCCGCGCGGTCCCGATGTGGAGGGGCCCAGTGGGGCTGGGTGCGATCCGGACGCGGATCGTCGGGTCGGGCATGGTCGTCAAGGCGCCGGAACGCGATGGAACAGGCCCGGGTCGGCTTCGCCCGGCAGGACGTGGACGAGCGACGCCGGCCGGAGGCCGAGCGTGGCCCGACCGCGAGGACCCTCGAGGGTCAGCGAGTCGAGCGATTCCGAGCGGGCCAGGACCGTGATCGAGGCGCCTGGCGTGAGAGCCCGCGCCTCGAGATAGGAGAGGAGCCCGGCGTCCTCCTCGGCCTCCTCGGTGATCCGGTAGATCGTCGCCCGGCTGCCACCATCGATCTCGCTGAGCGGCGTCCCCGCCGGTCGCTGGCGGGCGGTCTCGGCGTCGATCGGGTTGCCGTGGGGGCACGTCGCCGGATGGCCGAGCATCTCGTCGAGGCGAGCCTCGACCCGTGGCGAGAGGGCGCCCTGGAGCCGAGCGGCTTCCTCGTCCGATTCGGCCCAGCCGAGGCCGATGACGGACGTCAGCAGCCACTCGAGCAGCGCGTGCCGCCGGAAGATCGCGTCGGCCGCGGCGCGGCCCGCGGTCGTCATGATCAGGTCCCGGCCGTCGGCCTGACGGACGAGGCCGTCGGCGACGAGCCGCCGGAACATCTCGCTCGCGGCCTGGGTCGAGACGCCGAGCCGGCGCGCGACCTGGGCGACCTTGACGTGGGACCCGTCGCCGGCCATCACCCGCAGGCCGAGCAGATACTCCTGCGCCGCGCTCGAGAGATCGTGGGCGTCGTGACGGCGGCTCATCTCCGCCATGGTACGCGGCTGCTCCCGCCGGACGGCCACCAGCGACCGGCGATCGCCCACGCGACGCCGGCGACGTAGGCAAGGCCGAGGACGGCCAGGAGAACCCCCGTGCTCGCCTCCGGCTGGCGCGAACCCCCGCCGGCGCTCAGCGCGATCGCCGCCGGGATCGCGGCTGCGAGCGCAACGAGCGTGCCGACAGCCGACCAGCCGGCGACTCGTGGCAGGGCGAGCAGCAGCAAGACGATCGCGACCTGGACGATCCAGGTGCCAGGCGAGAAGACCTCGGCGCAGGACGCCGCGAACCGGCCGCAGCCGGTCGATTCGCCGATCGCGGTCGCCACCGCGACGCCGAGCGGAGGCCAGCCGAGGAGGGCGAGCCCGAGCCGGCCGGCGGGCGTCGTGGGAAGACGGAGAAGCGGACCGCCGAGACCGGTGTTCGACATCCGGGCGCGCAACGGGGGCGTCGGCAGGGCGGCGGCGCCCGACTCTTCCACCGGCGGGACGTTGGCGTCCGGGCGGTGGTCACCGGGCTCGCGACCTGCAGAGCTCCATGTGGGGCGTCGCGGCGCGGCCGGATCCTCGGCACGCGCGTCGGCGGACGACCTCGGCCGTGGCCCGGTGTGCTCGTCGGGATCGCCGGGTTCGGCCGCGCGGCCGTCGGGTCCGGCGCCCGGCTCTTCGACGTCGGGTTCGACCCCCGGCTCACCCTCGAGGATCCAGCGACCCGACGCCGACCGGCGGGCGCGCCGCTGGTACTCGGGCCCGTGCTTGCGGGGATCGGCGTATTCCTTCGGGTTGATCGTCCAGTAGGTCCCGCTCGAGGCGCCATACCACGTGGCACCGCTCCAGCCGGGCTCGAACGGTTCCTCGTCGGCGGCGTCGTACGACGTCGAGCCGGGCGTCGCTCGGTTCGGCGGGCGGCGCCGACCACCGGCTCGCCGCGACGAACCAGCTTCGCCGGGCTCGCCGGCCGGGCGGGCCGGGCCGGCCTTCGCGCGGCTCCCTCGCCGCCCGGCATCGCTTGTCGCGTCGCCATCCCCCGCGGCGCCCGACGACGGATCGGCGCCTCGCCCACTTGGCCGCGCGCCCGGTGCCGACCGCCGGCGACCATCGGTGTTGGTGGAGGCGCGGGCACGCCCCGGATCGGCTCGCCATGGCTCCTGCCGTGGCTGCGGAGCCGGGCGTGGCTCGGAACCCGGTCGTGAGCCCGGCCGGCGCGCGCGGCGTGGCCCGGCCAGGGCCTCGTACGCGGACTGGATCGCGAGGAAGCGGGGCAGGGCCGCTTCGCCGGCCGCGTCAGGGTGGTTCACCTTGGCCAGGCGACGGTAGGCGCGCCGGATCTCGTCGATCGACGCGCCGGGCGTCAGACCCAGCGTCCGCCATGGATCGATGCTGCCGGTCATCGGCCGAAGGATGCATCGCCGGCGACGATCGCGCCGTCGGCGCCGCTCGCGCCACGGGCGACGTCCATGACGGTCAGACGAGCTCGCCGAGGGGCGCCAGATCGAAGTCCGGGATCGCCTCCGCGCCGACCCGACCGTGCGGGTCGAGGTCGACCGGTCGGTGATAGCGGGCCAGGACCCGCAGCGCCTGGGCATCGAGAACGCCCGCCTGGCCGAGGACCTCCACGGTCGCCGCCCACGTCCCCCGCTCGTAGCCGTCACCGTCCTCGATCTTGAGCGCGATCCCGGACGCGGCCGCGTCCGTGCCGGCCCGCCCCGGCAGGACGGCGAGACCCCGGAGCGCTTCCATCCCGCCCTTGCTGATCAG
>DASUPH010000233.1:0-21875 GCA_036276275.1 Candidatus Limnocylindrales bacterium | reverse complement strand
GGCGAGGCCCCGAAATCCGGACCTGACGGGGGCAGCGGTAGAATGCGCCGGTCAGCGAGGCGGTCGGATGGCTGCGCGCCACGTCGGGGGCAACCCCGTGAAGGGCGTGAGGAAAGTCCGAGCTCCTCAGCGCAGGGTGGCGGGTAACGCCCGTCCGTCGCGAGACGAGGACCAGTGCCACAGTGACGATGCCGATCGGCGGCGCGAGCCGGCGGTCGGAGTGAAACGCGGCAAACTCCACTCGGAGCAAGGCCAAATAGGAGGGCGCAACCCGTGCGGGGCAACCCGTCGGGGGAGAGGTGCGCTGCCCAGCCCTCGGGTCGGCCGCAAGAGCCGTCGGGCAACCGGCGGCCTCAGACGGATGGCCATCTCCGCCGGCGCAAGCCGGTGGGACAGAACTCGGCTTACAGACCGCCTCGCTGACACGATCCGGTTACCTGGTTCGACGCCAAAGACCCCGTCATCTCGATGCCCTTGGCGGCATATGCAGCTCTTCGGGCTGGCCGAATATGCTGCGATGGGCATCAAGAATGGAGGGGGGTGTTTCGCGCGCGAAGGTCCGGCCTACGCGCCGGCGAGCTAGTCCTCGTCGGGGCGGAAGGTGTGGGGGGCGGTACAGGCGTTGCAGATCGGGGTCGCCGAGTCGAGGCTGCCCAGGGGGATCGGCACGCGCCGGTCGGGGAGGAGGCACTCGACGTCGTACAGGCGCTCGGCACCGCTGTCGATCTGGATCAGGCGACGGAACGTGCAGCGCTTGATGCGCTGCGGGGCGAGCCGGTACGGATCTGGCTCGATCGTAACCGTCGGAAGGGGCAGGGCCATGAGCGCGAGCGTGCCTCGAGGGCTGGGGGGTCACCGAGAACCCGGTCTGGCGGCGGACTCTAGCACCGCTCCGGACAGCGCGGCAACATCCCAAACGTACTAGACTCCGCGCCGTCCACGGTGGATCGAGCGCGGAGGGCGGATGGCGGAGGCCGACGGCACGACGGCGGGCGCGCCCGATCCGGCGCCCGATCGGGCGGCGACACCGTTCCGGCCGGCCATCGAGACGCCGCTCGCCGACAGCCGTCATGTCTGCCCATTCCTCGCGACGGAGGGCCCCGACGGCGCGCTCCGGGCGGCGATCGGATGGCCGGGCCCGGCCAATCGATGCACGGCAGTCGGCGACCCTCAGCCCCAGTCGGACCGTCAGCAGGAGCTCGTCTGCCTGACGGCCAGCCACGTCAACTGCCCCCGCTACCTGCGCGGCGAAGCGCTGGCCGCCGCGCCGCCACCAAAGCCGGTCCGTGAACCGATCTCGGCGGCCGTCGTCGGCTCCGCTCTCGTCCTCGCCGCGGCCCTGGCGGCGTCGTTGGGCTTCCTGGTCGTCCGTGGCGGGTTCGATCTGCCGATCGCCAGCCCGGGCGCGTCGCAGCTCGCCGCGATCTCGACCGCGAGCCCGGCGCCGAGCCGGACGCCCGGCCCATCGCCGAGCCTGCCAGCCGGCCCATCGCCCAGCCTGAGGTCGTCACCGGTCCCGACCCCCGCGCCGACTCCCGCCCCCACGCCGGGTCCGACTCCGGCCCCGACGCTCCGACAGACGCCTGCGCCGAGCAGCAACCGATACCTGCTCCTGACGCCGTGTCCGAGCACGCCGAGCTGCTGGATCTACACGGTCCGCCGGGGTGACAACCTGCAGAGCATCGCCAACTACTTCGGGGTCGCCCTCGACAGGATCCGGGCGATGAACCCGGGGCTGTCGACGCCGATCCGACCCGGCGACCGGCTGAGGCTCCCGCCCCCGACCCGCTGAGCCGCGCCCCAGCGCCCGACGCGGCCTCGATGTGCGCGGGAACGCACCATCCGTCGACCGACCCCGGTCCGACGCGTCGCCGACGCCCGCGAATTCCCCATTGACGATGCCCGGATGTGCGTTACTATGCCCTGAAGTGGTGTGAAGTGGCCCAAAGTGGGGAGCACGAGCACTACGCGCGCTCATCCACGCATCGCTCCCGACAACCTGGGGAAGCCCGTCAGTGTTCACCGGCGAGTACCGGCATTCGGTGGACGGCAAGGGACGACTAGCCGTCCCATCGCGATTCCGCGCCCAGCTGGACGCGGGTCTCGTCGTCTCGCGCTGGCTCGACGCGTGCCTGGCGATCCATACCCGAACCGGTTGGGATGCCCTCGCCGAGAAGGTCGCGACGCTTCCGATCACCGACGAGAACGCCCGGCGGTTCTCGCGTTTCATCTTCGCCGGCGCGGTCGAGTCGACCCTCGACGGCCAGGGCCGCGTCCTCGTCCCGGGCTATCTCCGTGAGATGGCCGGCCTCGATGCCGAGGCTGTCGTCGTCGGGGCGCGCGATCACGCCGAGATCTGGGCTCCCGACCGCTGGGAGTCCTACCGCCGGAGCCTCGAGGATCCGGCGGCCCTCGCCGAGGCCATCGGAGGGCTCGGCATCTGAGGGACACCGCTCGCCGGCCAACCGGTCGCCGAGCGCACCACATGCGCTTCCAGGGTCCGCTCGGGATCCGATCGTCAACGGTGGAGGAGAGATGAAGGTAGAGCACCTGCCGGTGCTGGTGGAGGAGATCATGTCGATGCTCGCACCTGTCCCGGGCAGCCTTCAGATCGACGCGACCGTCGGCGGCGGTGGGCACACCGAGCGGATCCTGGAGGCGACCAATCCTGATGGCCGCCTCCTCGGTCTCGATGCCGATGGGGCGGCCGTCGCCAGAGTGGATGGTCGCCTCCGCCCCCGATTCGGGGATCGCCTCGTCCTCCGCCGGGCGAACTTCCGCGAGCTGCGGACCGTCGCCCCGGACGCCGGCTTCGCCGCCGTCGACGGGCTCCTCTTCGATCTCGGCCTCTCCAGCTTCCAGCTCGCCGACGCCGAGCGGGGCTTCGGTATCCGGACCGGCGGACCGCTCGACATGCGGTTCGACCCGAGCCGTGGCGTCTCCGCCGCGGAGCTGCTCGCAACGCTCGACACCCGCGAGCTGACCGCCCTGTTCAAGCGCTATGGCGAAGAGCCACAGGCTGCCCGGATCGCCCGGGCGATCGTGGCCAGCCGCTCGACCGCCGCCGTCGAGACCGCCGAGGATCTCGCGGCGCTCGTGGAGCGCGTCGCGCCCGGCAATCCCCGGGTCCGTCGCCGCATCCACCCGGCGACGCGCGTTTTCCAGGCCCTCCGGATCGCTGTGAACGCGGAGCTGGACGCACTCGCCGAGGGTCTCGCCGCCGCGGTCGACCTGCTCCGGCCGGGCGGCCGGCTCGTCGTCCTCAGCTACCACTCCCTGGAGGACCGGATCGTGAAGCGGTTCTTCGCTTCCGAACGGCGTGGCTGCGTCTGCCCGCCCGAGGTGCCGGTCTGCGTCTGCGGCCGGAACCCCCGGCTCCGGCTCGTGACCCGGCCGTCCCTGACCCCGACCGCTGCCGAGATCGCCACCAATCCACGCGCCCGGAGCGCCCGCCTGCGGGCGGCCGAGCGCCTCGCAGCCTGAGCGGAAAACCCAGCCCTGAACGGAGAGGAGGAGTCACCGTGAGCAAGCGACACCAGTCCAGCCGCCGCCGATCGTATGGCCGCCGCCAGCACGAGCTGCACGAGCGCGAGGTCCGACGTCACATGCCCGTCGCCGACGAGCTCGACCTCGACGGAATGGGCGGCTCCGCCCAGCCCGACCCGTTCGCCTTCCTCGACCCGCGGACCCCGCGACTGCGCTTCGCGGTCGGCGAATAGCGTGGCTGTCTACTCGGGAGCCCGTCCCCAGTCCTCGTTCCTGCCGCGGCGCTCGCGCGTTCCCGAGGCGCCGACCCTGCCGCGACGCCGGCTGCGCGGCGCGGTCCGGGCGAAGCGGCGGGCGAACCGGCTCGCCTTCCTGCTCGGCGCCATCGTCCTCGCCTTCCTGCTCGCGTTCTTCTCGCTGGCCCAGACGGTCCGCGTCTCGGCGACGGGCTACGACGTGGAGCGACTGAACGCCGAGCGTGACGCGCTTCTCGTCCGCAAGCAGGAGCTGCTGACCGACCTCAACCGGTTGGGCCAGGAACCGGCCGTCCGGAAGCTCGCGATCGACGCCGGCCTCACCCAGCTGTCGGCTCCACTCGTCGTCCACGGCCACTGATCGACCGGGGGACAGATGGGTCGGACCGATTCGCGCGCGCGCTCCCTCTTTCTCCTGATCGTCTTCGCGGTCGTCGGCGCGGCGCTCCTTGCCCGGCTCGCGTACTGGCAGGTCGGCCAGCGGGACCGGCTCGCCGCCGAGGCCGTTGCTCAGACGACGATGCGCCAGGAGTCGCCGAGCCGGCGGGGCGACATCTTCGATCGAACGGGGATCGTGGTCCTCGCGACGACGATCGAGCGGGAGCGGCTCGTGGGGACGCCATCGGAGATCAAGCCGGCGCGCCGGGCCGAGGTCGCGACCGCGCTGGTCAAGATCCTCGGGCTGGCGGGCGACGACGCCGAGCAGCTGATCGAGCGGGCAACCTCGGGCCGCAAGTACGTGGTCCTCGCCCACGCCCTCGACACCCAGACCGCCGCCCGCGTCCAGGCGGCGATCGACGCAGGTGTGGTCGCGGCCGTGGCCCTCGAGCCCGAGCCGGTGCGCGTCTATCCGCAGCCCGGCGGCGGCCCCGACACGACGCTGGCCGCCAAGATCCTGGGCTTCGTGAACCGCGACGGCGTCGGCCAGTACGGCGTCGAGCAGTTCTACCAGACGCAGCTGGCCGGCCGGCCGAAGATCGTCCGGGCCCAGCGTGACGTCGCCTCGCGCACGATCCCCGACACCGCGGTCGTCCAGGACCCCGGCGCGCCGGGCGAGGACATGCGCCTCACGATCGACGCCGGTCTCCAGCTGGCCGTCGAGCAGGAGATCCTCGGTGCCTGGTCGGCCGATCAGGCCAGGTCGGCCTCGGCCGTCGTCATGGACCCCTACACGGGCGAGATCCTGGCCGAATCCTCGTATCCCTCGTACGACGGCAACGACTACGCGGCGATCGCCGCAAGCAACCCGTCACGTTTCATCGACCCGGTCGTCAGCTCCGTGTACGAGCCGGGTTCGGTCTTCAAGATGCTGACCGTGATTGCGGCGATCGAGAAGGGCGAGGTCACGACCAAGTCGATGATCAAGGACACGGGCATCCTCAACCTCGACGGCGGCCGGACGCACATCGACGACGCCGACCACAAGGCGATGGGCTGGCTCACGTTCGAGGACGCGATCGCGTGGTCGCGCAACGTCGTCGCGGCGAAGGTCGCGATCGGGCTCGACACCAACACGAAGAAGGCTGCCGGCCTCCTCCACTCGACGTGGACGCGGATGGGGTTCGGCAGCCCGACGGGGGTCGACCTGGCGGGCGAGGTCGGCGGGATCGTCCGCGACCCCACGATCCGGGCGTGGCGCCAGATCGATCTCGCGAACGGTGCGTTCGGCCAGGGCGTCGCGGTCACCCCGCTCCAGCTCGCGACCGCGTACGCCGCGATGGTCAACGGCGGCCAGCTCGTACAGCCGCACATCGTGAAGGCGATCGGTCTGGCAGATCGGCCGGTCCAGCCACGCGGCCAGGTGATCTCGGCCGACCTCTCGAAGACCCTCGTCGGGATGATGAACCACGTCGTGACGACGGTTCCGTTCTATCGCGATCGGACCCTGATCAAGGGCTACGACGTCGGCGGCAAGACGGGGACGGCGCAGATCTGGGACGCGACCCTCAACAAGGGTCAGGGCGGCTGGAAGCAGAACATCTTCAACTACTCGTTCATCGGCTACGTCGGCCGCCAGGCGGGCAAGGCCGACCTGGTCATCGCGATCCGGATCGAGGAGGGCAAGCCGACGGTCGCCAAGCAGGGCCGCCTCGAGATGCCCGTCATGTCGTTCGAGCTGTTCCGCCGGATCGCCCACGACGCGGTCACGACCCCCGGCCTCCTCCAGGAGCGGACCGACGCCACGCTCCCGACGACCGCCGACCGGTGACGGCCGCCTATGCGAAACTGGCCGACGTGACCGATCCCCGATCCACGGCCGCCGCCGGCGGGGGCGAACCGGACGTGGGGTTCTCGGCGGACGAGCTCGCCGAAATGACGGGCGGACGGCTCCTCGTCCGATCCGACCGGCCGATCCTCGGCGCCGCCGTCGATTCGCGGGAGATCGCGCCGGGCAACCTGTTCGTCGCCCTCCCTGGCGAGCGGACGGACGGCCATCGCTTCATCGGGGCCGCCCTCGACATGGGCGCCGCGGCGATCCTCGTGGCCGAGCAACCCGATGCCTGGCTGCTCGACGGTCGCGACGCGACTGCCGTCCTCGTTCCCGATCCGCTCCGCGGCCTCCAGGCCATCGCGACCGCGTGGCGAACCCGGTTCGATCCGCTCGTCGTCGGGGTGACCGGGTCGATCGCCAAGACCTCGACGAAGGAGGCGGTCGCGGCCGTCCTCGGCGCGGCGATGCCGACGCTCCGCAACGAGGGCAACGCGAACAACGAGATCGGGCTGCCGTTGACCGTGCTCCGTCTCCGCCGCGAGCACCGCGCGGCTGTCCTCGAGATGGGGATGTACGTCGGCGGCGAGATCGCCGACCTCGCCCGGATCGGCCGGCCGGAGATCGGGATCGTCACCGCGGTCCAGCCCGTCCACCTGTCGCGGATCGGGACGATCGAGGCGATCGAGCAGGCGAAGGGCGAGCTGCTGGAGGCGCTGCCGGACGACGGCGTGGCGATCCTCAACGCCGACGACGAGCGGGTCCGCCGGATGGCGTCGCGGACGCGCGCGCGGGCGGTGACCTACGGGTTCGCACCGGACGCCGACGTGCGCGCGGACGACGTCGTGTCGCGGGGTGGCGAGGGGATGCGGTTCCGGCTGGTCGCCCCGGGCGTCGATCGCCAGGTCGCGATCCCGTCGCTCGGCCGGCTCGCGGTCCACAACGCCCTGGCCGGCGCGGCGGTCGGCCTGGCGGCCGGCATCCCCATCGACACGATCGTGACGGGTCTCGCCGCCGGCTGGTCGGCGCCGCATCGCGGCGAACTGATCCGGACGCGCGAGGTCACGATCGTCGACGACAGCTACAACGCCTCGCCGGGCTCGGTCGAGGCCGCCCTCGAGCTGCTGTCCGGGATGGACGGCCGGCGCGTCGCCGTGCTTGGCGAGATGCTCGAGCTCGGCACGGAGCACGAGGCCGGCCACCGGCGGGTCGGGGAGATCGCCGCCCGGCTGGCCGACCGTCTCGTCGTCGTCGGAGACGGGGCGGCCGAGATCGCCGCCGGCGCCCGGAGCGCGGGGATGAAGGCCGAGGCGATCACCCTGGTCGGTGATCCGGCCGCCGCCCGCGATCATCTCCTTGCCGACCTTCGGCCCGGCGACGTCGTCCTCGTGAAGGCCTCGCGCGGGATCGCCCTCGAGGTGCTCGTCGCGGACCTCGAGTCGGCGCTCACGGCCGAGAGCCCGGCCGGCCGATGACCGTCGAGCTGATCCAGGGCCTCCTCCTGTCGTTCGCGATCATCGTGATCCTGATGCCGCCGTACATCCGTCTCCTCCGCGCGACCGGGTTCACGAAGCAGATCCGGATCGAGGGGCCCGACAGCCACCAGGTCAAGCACGGCACGCCGACGATGGGCGGCGTCCTCATCATCGCCGTCGTCCTTGCCCTCTACCTGCTCCTGCGCTGGCCGCCCGAGGGCGGCATCTTCGCCCCGCTGGCGGCCCTCGCCGGGGTCGGGCTGCTCGGCGCCTTCGACGACTACCTGAACGCAAAGACGGGGGAGGGGATCCGGGTCCGCCAGAAGCTCGCCTGGCAGATCGTCGTCGCCTTCGTCGCGGCCTGGCAGATCCAGCGGACGTACGCGATTGACCAGATCGCCGTCCCGTTCGTTGGCCCGGTGCCGGTCGCGCCATGGGTGTTCGTCCTGTTCGCGGCCTTCGCGATCATCGCTGCCAGCAACGGGGTGAACATCACCGACGGGCTGGACGGCCTCGCCGGAGGGACGCTCATCATCGCCTTCGTCGCGTTCATCCTGATCGCCTTGCTGAACCGCGTCCCACAGCCCGACGGGACATTCACCAACCAGCCCAACCTGGCGTTCCTGTGCGCCCTGGTGATCGGGGCGCTGCTCGGGTTCCTGTGGTTCAACGTCCACCCCGCCCAGATCTTCATGGGCGACTCGGGCTCCCTGTCGCTCGGGGCGACGCTGGCGGTCATCGCCCTGATCACCGGCCAGATCCTCGTCCTGCCGCTGATCGGACTGATTTTTGTGATCGAGACGGCCTCGGTCGTCACCCAGGTCGCCTACTTCCGGCTGACCGGTGGGCGGCGGCTGTTCCGGATGTCGCCGATCCACCACCACTTCGAGCTGGCCGGCTGGGACGAGGAGAAGATCACGCTCCGCTTCTGGATCGTCGGGATCCTCGCAGCCCTTCTCGGGGTGACCCTGTTCCTCGCGTCCATCAATTCGCTCGCGTGACGGCGACGATGGCGACCGGCACGCCGCTCGACCTCGATCGGCTGACGATCGACGACGTTCGCGACGCAATCCTCCGCGATCGCCCGGTCACGGTCCTCGGCTTCGCCCGGAGCGGGATCGCCCTCGCCCGCTTCCTCGCCGACGCCGGCGCGCGGGTCACGATCTACGACGGCCGGCCCGAAGCGGAGCTGGCCGACGCGATGGCCCAGCTCGATGGCCGCTCCGTCCGGCTCGTCGCCGGCCCGGGAGTCGATCCTGCGGTCGCCTGGGAAGGCGCCGCGCTCGTGACGACCTCGCCGTCGATCAACCCGGACTACCCGACGACGGAGCCCCGGCTGCGGGCCGCGCTGACGGCCCTCGTCACCGCGCGGCGGGCCGGCGACCCGACGGCTCCCGCGCTCGTCTCGGAGGCCGATCTCTTCCTGCGCCTGTGCCCGGCACCGACCGTTGGCGTCACCGGCACGAAGGGCAAGACGACGACGGCCTCGCTGATCGCCGCGGTCCTCGCGGCGGATGCGGCCCATCCCGTCGTCCTCGGCGGCAACATCGGGGTCCCCCTGATCGAGCGATTGCCGGAGCTCACGCCGGACCATCGGGTCGTCATCGAGCTGTCCGAGCTGCAGCTGCCGACGCTGTCGCGGGGCACGACCGTGGCGGTTTACACGAATGTCACCTCGGATCACCTCGACCGGCATGGATCGCTCGAGAGCTACCGCGCGGTGAAGCGCCGCCTGGCCGAGCTCGTCGACCCGAACGGCGCGCTGATCCTCAACGTCGAGGATCCCGTCGTCGCGACCTACGCGGACCTCGGGACCGCGCCAGTCGTCCCGTACCGGCGTGGATCGCCGGACGAAGGCGGCGTCGGCATCTCCGCGGACGACGACCCCTGGATCGTCGCACGGGAGGTGCCACGGCTCGCGGCGGCGGGCGGCGGCGACGCGGAGACGGGCCCGGCCGGTCGCGTGATGCCGCTCGCCGGCCTCCAGATCCCGGGCTGGCACAGCATCTCGAACGCCCTCGCCGCCGTCGCTGCCGGCCTCGTCTTCGGCGTCCCGCCCGACGCGATCCGCCATGCCGTTGCCGAGTTCCAGGGCGTCGAGCATCGCCTGGAGGAAGTCGCGATCGTCGATCGCGTCCGCTTCGTCAACGACTCGCAGGGAACGCAGCCCGACGCGGTCATCGCCGCGGTCCAGGCGTTCCGCCGGCCGATCGTCCTGATCGCCGGGGGCCGGGACAAGGGTGTCGACCTGTCGGACCTCGCGCGCGAGGTCGCGCAGGCGACCAGCGCCGTGGTCCTCATCGGGGAGAGCGGACCGACGATGGCCGAGCTGTTCAGCGCGGCCGGCCATGAGCGGGTGGAGCTGGCCGACACCCTCGAGTCGGCCGTGCTCCGAGCCGACGACATCGCCCGGGAGCTTCTCGCCGACGCCGGCCCGGCCGACCTCGCCACCGTGCTCCTGAGCCCGGCCGCCGCGAGCTTCGACATGTTCGTGGACTACGCCGCCCGCGGCCGGGCGTTCAAGGCGGCCGTCGCCGAGCTGGCTGACGAGCGACGGGAGAGGAGGACCTCATGAGCGACGCCCTGCCCGTCCGCCGGATCGGTGGCCGCGGTGGCGGTGGCCCGGCCGACCGCACGGACCCGGCGGACCGCCCCGGGCGATCGGAACGCGGACGCGGCGACCGCGGCGACGCCGCCGCGGCTTCGCGCCGGACGCCGGCCCGCCAGAAAGCGACGGCCCTCAATCGCGAGCGTCACCAGGCCGACTACGGGATCCTCGTCATCGTCGTGGCGCTGACGGCGGTCGGCATCCTGATGGTCTATTCGTCGTCGGCGATGAAGGCCTACATCGCAACGGACGACACGCTCGCGATCGTCGGGCCGCAGATCGGCTGGGCGGCTCTCGGCATGGTCGCGATGACGGGTCTGATGCGGGTCGACTACCGCTATCTGCGGTTCATGTCGGTCGCCGTCTACGTCCTCGCCCTCGTCCTGCTCGTCCTCGTGTTCGTGCCGGGCCTCAACATCGTCGTCGGCGGCTCCGCCCGGTGGTTGAAGATCGGGCCCCTGCCGGCGCTCCATCCGGCCGAGATCGCGAAGCTGGCGATGATCATCTACATGGCCCACTGGTTCGCGAAACGGGGAACCCGGATCAAGGGCTTCTGGTCGGGCACGATCCCGTTCCTCGTGATCCTCGCCCCGATCGTGGCCCTCGTCTTCCGCGAGCCCGACCTCGGGACCACGATGGTGATCGGCCTGACCGGCGTGACGATGTTCTTCCTTGCCGGGGGACGCCTGCTCCACCTCGCCGCGATCGGCCTCGCCGCACTCGTCGCGCTCGCCGCCGCCGGGCTGCAGGGCTATCAGCTGACCCGCATCCGGACCTGGCTCGACCCGTGGTCGGACCCCCTCGGGACCGGGTTCCACACGATCCAGGGCCTCCTCGCCCTCGGCCTCGGCGGGATCATCGGGGCTGGGCTCGGCGAAAGCCGGCTCGCCGGCGGACTCTTCCTGCCGAACGCGAGCAACGACTACATCTTCGCGATCATCGGCGAGGAGTTCGGGATGATCGGCGCCGGGATCGTGATCCTGTTGTTCGTCGGACTGGCCTACTCTGGCATCCGTGTCTCGCTGGCGGCGCCGGATACGTTCGGGGCGTTGCTGGCGGCCGGGATCACGGCCTGGCTGTGCATCCAGGCGTTCATCAACATCGGCGTCGTCGTCGCTTTGATCCCCGTGACCGGCATCACGTTGCCGTTCATCAGCGCCGGCGGGTCGTCGTTGACCATCAGCCTCGCCGCGGTCGGCATCCTGCTGTCGATCTCGCGCGAGACCGTCGAACGAGGAACCTGGAACGATGCGGCTGTTGATCGCCGGGGGCGGGACGGGCGGGCACATCTACCCGGCTCTCGCCGTGGCGCGATCGCTTCGCGAACGACCGAACGCGCCTGATCTGGTCTGGCTCGGCGGTCACCGCGGCCTCGAGGCCGACCTCGTCCGCGACGCCGGGATCCGCGTCCGGCGGCTGGCCCTGCGCTCGCTCCGGACCGTGGACGTGTCCGTGCATGCCGTCCTCGACCCGGTCCGCCTCGCCCTCTCCATTCCCCAGGCGACCGCGATCCTCGCCGTGGAGCGGCCGGCCGCGATCCTGACGACCGGCGGCTACGTCTCGGTCCCGACGCTGATGGCGGCCGCTCCCCTCCGGATCCCCGTCGTGCTCTGGGAAGGCAACGCGATCCCGGGCCGGGCCGTCCGGGCGACCGCCCGCCTGGCGGACGCGCTGGCGGTGTCGTACGAGACCGCCGGAAGGGCGCTCGCGGCCGCCCGTCGTCCGACGTTCGTCACCGGGACCCCGATCCGGGACGTGACCGCGATCTCGCGCGCCGATGCCCGGGCCCGCCTCGGGCTGCCGGCCGAAGCGCCGACCGTCCTCGTCTTCGGCGGCTCGCAGGCGGTCCGCCGCTTCAACGCGGCCGTCACGGCCGCCCTGTCGCGGCTCGTCGAGCGGGTTCACGTGCTCCACGTCACCGGCGAGAGCGGGTATGCGGCGGCCCTCGCCCAGCGCGAGCAGCTGCCGGCCGATCGGCGCAGCCGATACCGGCCGTACCCGTTCCTCCGCGAGGACATGCTGGCGGCGCTCGTGGCCACCGACCTGGTCGTCGGGCGGGCCGGCTCGTCGACCGTCGCCGAGGTCACCGCGCTGGGGATCCCCGCGGTCATCGTCCCGTACCCCCACGCCGCCGGGCACCAGGGCGCGAACGCCGAGATCCTCGCCGCGGCTGGCGCCGCCCGGATCGTCGCCGACGAAGCGTTCGATGCCGACGAGCTCGTCGCGGCGACCGAGATCCTGTTCGACGAGCCGCGGCGGGCGGCGATGGCGGCCGCGGCCCGACGGTTCGGCCGGCCCGGCGCCGCCGACGCGATCGCCACCATCGTCCTCGCCCTCGCCGAGCGCCGACCCCTGCCGGCCGCGGCCGAGATCGACGCGATCGCCCGGGGCGGCGTCGCGTGACCGATCCCGGGCCGGTCCCGGCCGAGGCCGCCGCGTTCGATCCGATCGCCGTCGGGACCGCGATCCAGCGCCGGATCGGCGTCAAGACGTCGCGCGACGAGCCGCTCGCCCGCTTCACGACGATGCGCGTCGGCGGCCCGGCCGACCTGTTCGCAACGGTCCACAACGTCCACGAGCTGCGGGCGATCGTCCGCTACGCCCGGTCTCGGGCGATCCCGCTGACGCTCCTCGGGCGGGGCAGCGACGTCGTGATCGCCGACGCCGGGATCCGCGGCCTCGTCGTCCAGAACCGGGCGGAGGGCTCGCAGCTCGACGGCGAGAGCTACACCGCCGAGTCCGGCATGCCGATGGCCCGCGCCGCGACGGAGACCCAGAAGGCCGGGCTGACCGGCCTCGAGTTCGGCCTGGCGATCCCGGGCACCGTCGGTGGCGCCGTCTGGGCGAACGCCGGCGCCCACGAGTCGGACGTCGCCTCGATCCTCGAGTCGGCCGACATCCTCCTCGGCGACGGGAGCGAGGCCCGTCTGACGGGTGACGAGCTGGGGTTCGGCTACCGCGACAGCCGGCTGAAGCACGAGCCCGCCGAGGTCGTCCTCGGGGCGCGCTTCCGGCTGGCTGCCGCCGAGCCCGACGCGATCGCCGCCCGGCTCGACGACATCCGCCGCTGGCGGCGCGACCACCAGCCGCTCGGGATCCCGTCGGCAGGCTCCACGTTCCGCAACCCGCCCGGCGATTCGGCCGGCCGGCTGATCGAGGCGGCCGGGCTGAAGAGTCGCCGGATCGGCGGGGCGAGCGTGTCGGAGAAACACGCCAACTTCATCGTCAACGACGGCCGCGGATCGGCCGCCGACGTGCGGGCCCTGGTCGACGAGGTCGCCGCGACCGTCGAGCGCCAGACCGGTGTTCGGCTGGAGCCGGAGATCGTCTTCGTCGGCGACTGGGCAGCGCAGCCGGGACGCGATCCCGCCGCGGAGGCCGTCCGATGACGACGCACCCGCCGATCGCCGTCCTGCTCGGTGGTCCATCGGCCGAGCACGACGTCTCGATCGTCTCCGGGACCGCGATCGCCGAGGTCCTGGCGGATGCCGGGTACGCCGTCGAGCAGCACCTGATCGATCTCGCGGGCGGTTGGTGGCGCTTGCCGCTCGACCATCGCCGCGCCGACCGCCCGGCGGCGGTCTACGACGACCCCGCCTCGCTGGGGGCGACCGGACCGCAGGCCGCCGGCGCCGCCGTCGACGCGCTCGCCGCGGCCGAGCCGGCGCCCGTCGTCTTCATCGCCCTGCACGGTCCGTTCGGCGAGGACGGGACCGTCCAGGCGATGCTCGAGGCCGCCGGCCTCGCCTATACCGGGTCCGGCGTGACGGCTTCGGCGCTCGGCATGGACAAGGCGATCTTCAAGCGTCTGGCACGTGGGATCGGGTTGCCGCTCGCCGACTGGCGGGAGGTCCGCCTTGCCCGCTGGCGGGCCGATCCGGCGGCGGTCCTCACGGAGCTCGAGGCGTTCGGCGCCGGCACCGGCGACGGACGGCTGATGGTGAAACCCTCGGGTCTCGGGTCGTCGGTCGGGATCACCCTCGCCCACGGGCCCGCGGAGTATCCGGCGGCGCTCGACGAGGCATTCCGCCACGACGCGGTCGCGCTCGCCGAGGCGTACCTGGCCGGTGCTCGCGACCTCGAGATCAGCGTCATCGGCAACGACCACGCCCGGCTCGAGCTGTACGGACCGGGCGAGATCGTGGCCGGCCACGAGTTCTACGACTACGCGGCCAAGTACACGCCGGGCCTGTCGGAGACCTCGACCCGGGCCGAGGTCCCTGGGCCGATGCGAGCGGCGATGCTGAAGATCGCCCGCGACGCCTACCGGGCGATCGGCGCCGAGGGCTTCGCCCGGGTCGACTTCCTCGTCCGTGGCGACGAAGTCTTCCTGTCCGAGGTCAACACGATCCCCGGGTTCACCCCGATCAGCCTCTTCCCGACGCTGCCGGCCGAGGGCGGTCATACGTTCACCGACGTCTGCGTCCGGGTCGTCGAGCTCGCGATCGAGCGTCACGCGGCTCGCGCCGTGGCCGGGCTGCGCCTGTCGCCCGCCGACCTGCCGCGGTGACCCGATGACGGCCCGCAACCCGCGCCGCTACCGAGCGGCCGCCCCGGCCGGCAGCCGGCGCCGCCAGCCACGGATCCGGCGTGCCTCCGCCGGCCTGTCGCCGACCCGGGCCGGGGCGATCCTGGCGATGCTCGTGTCGGCCGGCGCGATCTACGGCCTCGCCGCGACGTCGGCCTTCGGCTACGGTCGGGTCGAGATCGCGGGCACGGTCGTCACGCCCCGCGCGGCCGTCGAGGCGACGCTGGGCCTGGCCAAGGGGACGAATCTCGTCGGCCTCGCGACCGAGCCGCTCGAGGCCCAGCTCCGCGACATCCCCTCGATCGCCGACGCGAACATCTCGGTCGGCCTCCCGGACACGATCCGGATCGACGTCACGGAGCGCCGCCCGATCGTGATCTGGGCGGCCGCCGGTCACCTGTTCGTCGTCGACGACGGGGGCCTGCTCTTCGCCGAGGTCGGCAAGACGCCACCACCCGCGATCGCCGCGCTGCCGGTCGTGACCGACGACCGCAAGGCCGCGGCCGGATGGAAGATCGGCGCGAAGCTCGATCCGGTCGACCTCGACGCCGCGACCCGGCTCGGCTCGCTGACTCCGGACAGGATCGGCAGCAGCGCGGCGAAGCTGGCCGTCAGGGTCTCCGACGAGCGCGGCTTCACCCTGACGAGCGGGCCGAAGGGCTGGCTCGCGGTCTTCGGGTTCTACGGCGCCAGCCAGCGGTCGCCGGCCCTGATCCCGGGCCAGGTCCAGCTGCTCCAGAACCTGCTGGCCGGTCGCGAGGCCCTGGTCGCGACCGTCATCCTGGCCGACGACAAGGACGGGACCTTCATCGCCAAGGAGACGCCGAAGCCGTCGGCGTCGCCCCGCGCATCGGCGTCGGCCAAACCATGAGCGGGTGGCAGCGGTCGCTCGTGTCGAGTAGCCTTTCGCAAACGCACCGGAGAGAGGGCGGCGAGGCGTGTTCCTTCCCCTGGCGGGCCTCCTCGTGGGCGTCCTTGCCGGGCTCGTTCTCAATGTCAACGTCAGCTTCGAGTTCAGCCGCTACTCGGCCGTGGCGATCCTCGCCGCGCTCGATTCGGTGCTCGGAGCGGTCCGTGCCGAGCTCGATGGCGTCTACGACAATCGGATCTTCATCAGCGGGTTCATCACGAACGCGCTGGTCGCCGTGATCCTGACGTTCATCGGCGATCGGCTCAACCTCGATCTCTATCTGGTGGCGCTGATCAACTTCGGGTTCCGGATCTTCAACAACGTGGCGCTGATCCGGCGCCATTTCGTCTAGGACGAGCCGCGGCCGCGGGCACCGCGACGACCAACAGGAGGCAGGGACGACGACAGTGGAGAGAGAAGCGGTCCTCGTCGGGATCGACGTCGGAACGTCGAAGGTCTGCACCCTCATCGGGGAAGTCAGCCGCGACGGCAGGATGACGATCATGGGTCACGGGACCGTCGCCTCGTCGGGGCTGAAGAAGGGCGTCGTCGTCAACATCGACCAGACCGTCCGGTCGATCGCAGAATCCGTCGAGCGGGCCGAGCGGCTGTCCGGCTGGAAGATCGACCGGGCCTTCGTGTCGGTCGGCGGCCAGCACGTCCAGAGTCTCAACTCGCCCGGCCAGGTCGCCGTCAGCGGTCCCCGCAAGGAAGTCAGCCGCGAGGACGTGAACCGGGCGGTCGAGGTCGCCCGGGCGGTTTCGATCCCGTCGAACGAGGTCGTCCTCCACGTCGAGCGGCGGGGGTTCAAGGTCGACGGCCAGGAGGGCGTGAAGGACCCGCTCGGGATGAGCGCGCTCCGGCTCGAGGTCGAGGTCCACATCGTCAGCGCGGCCGCGACCGCGGTCCAGAACCTCTCGAAGTGCGTCAATGCGGCCGGCGTCAAGATCGACGAGCTCGTCGCGTCGGCGCTCGCCAGCGCCGACGCCGTCCTGTCCGAGACGGAGAAGGAGCTCGGCGTCGCGGTCGCGGATATCGGCGCCGGGACGATCGATCTCGCGATGTTCTCCGACGGCTCGCCGTTCCGGACCGCCGTCCTGCCGATCGGCGGGAACAACGTGACGAACGACGTCGCGCTCGGCCTGAAGACGAGCCTCCAGGTCGCCGAGGAGCTGAAGATCCAGCACGGGACCTGCAACCTCAGCGCCGTGGAGGACGACGAGGAGATCACCGTCAGCGTCCTCGGCGAAGATGCCGGCCGGACGATCAAGCGACGCGAGGTCTCCGAGATCATCGAGGCCCGGATGCGGGAGACATTCGAGCTGATGCAGGCCGAGATGGCCCGCGGCGGGGCCGGGCTCCTGCCGGCCGGGATCATCCTGACCGGCGGCGGCGCGCAGCTCGCGGGGGCGGCCGAGCTGGCCCGCGACGTCCTCCAGATGCCGGTCCGGATCGCCGCGCCGCTGGGCATCGGCGGGCTGGTCGACACGATCCAGAGCCCGGGCTACGCGACCGCGGTCGGGCTGCTCCAGTGGGGCGCCTCGACGCTCGCGGACGACGAGCCGATGCGCTACGAATCGGCGCCGGCGATGGGCGGCCTCGGCCGGATCCGGGACGCCCTCCGGAGCATCTTCCCGTAGCCACGGTCAAGCTCACGGTCCGAACTGGTGGAGAGCGCGGGTTCACCGACCTCACGGCGGCCTGTCGGCGGTTTGTCGCCGAGCATGCGGAAGGCGGCGACGGCCTGCTGTCGGTGTTCGTGCCGCACGCCACCGCCGGCGTCGTGATCATGGAGCTCGGCGCGGGCTCCGACGATGACGCCCTGGACACGCTGGATCGGCTCCTGCCGCGGGACGACCGCTGGCGACACCGTCACGGCTCACCCGGTCACGGCGCGGATCATGTCCTGCCGCTCCTCGCGGCACCGTCTGTGACTGTGCCGGTGATCGGCGGGGAGCTGGCCCTCGGGACATGGCAGTCGATCGCGCTGCTCGACCCGAACGCCGACAACCCCGAGCGGACGGTGCTGCTGAGCTTCCTCGCCGGCTAGGCAACCGGCGGCTCAGGTGCCCGGGGGCACCGCCGGCACCGGCCTCACCGTCGAACGACGACCCCGTTTGCGACGGCCGGTGATAGACTCCCAGCAATCCGACGGACCCCGAGGGACGCGTCTGCGATCGGGTCTGCCGGCCGACTCGCCACGACAAGAAGGGCGGGGCTCACCCCAGTGTGATCCCGCCGCCACCAGCCTCGACACCCCGGAGGAAGGCGATGCCGATGCGGTCCGATTCCGAGAATTTCGCGCTCATCCGCGTCATCGGCGTCGGCGGCGGCGGGAGCAACGCCGTGAACCGGATGATCCTGTCCGAGATGATGGGCGTCGAGTTCATCGCCTGCAACACGGACGCCCAGGCGCTCCTCCAGTCCGACGCCCCCCACAAGATCCGGATCGGCGACAAGATCACGCGTGGCCTCGGGGCCGGCGGTGACAGCACGATCGGCCAGCGGGCGGCGGAAGAGGACTCGGAGAAGATCGCCCAGGCCCTCGTCGATTCGGACATGGTCTTCATCACCGCCGGCCTCGGTGGCGGGACGGGCTCGGGCGCGGCTCCGATCGTGGCCCAGCTCGCGAAGGAGGCGGGCGCCCTCACGATCGGCGTCGTGACGAAGCCGTTCAGCTTCGAGGGGGCCAAGCGCAAGCTCATCGCCGAGAAGGCGGCAGAGGAGCTGAAGACCCAGGTCGACACCCTGATCACGATCCCGAACGACCGGCTCAAGGACGTCGTCCAGAAGAACACCTCGATCATCGACGCGTTCCGCGTCGTCGACGACGTCCTCCGCCAGGGGGTCCAGGGGATCAGCGACATCATCACGATGCCGGGCCTCATCAACCTCGACTTCGCCGACGTCCGGGCGATCATGAAGGACGCCGGCTCGGCGCTGATGGGGATCGGCCGGGCGACCGGCGAGAACCGCGCCGTCGAGGCGGCCCGCCAGGCGATCGCGAGCCCGCTCCTCGAGGTCAACATCCAGGGCGCCCAGGGCATCCTGTTCAACATCACCGGCTCGTCGAGCCTGAGCCTGTTCGAGGTGACCGAGGCCGCCGAGGAGATCCGCGCCGCGGCCGATCCGGAGGCGAACATCATCTTCGGGACGAGCTTCAACGAACGGCTTGGCGAAGAGGTCATGATCACGGTCATCGCCACGGGCTTCGACGGTGGCCGCAAGCGCGACGCGTCGCGTCACGGATCGGCCGCCCAGCCGACTGACACCTCCGCCTCGATCCGCGCGCCGCGCGAGCGCGACTTCCTCGAGGAGCTCGAACGCCAGCGTCTCGAGGCCAGCGATGGCTCCGCCAACGGCGACCACGACGATCGGGCAGCCGCCGTCGTGAGCGCGCCGCGGGTCGAGCGGACGGTCGGCGAGACCGCCCCGGTGAGCCGCCCGACGACGTACGACGCCGACGACCTCGAAATCCCGAGCTTCCTTCGCCGGAAGTAGGTCCGGTGGGGACTCCACCGGATGGCCACGGCGCCTCGGACCACGGCGAGGTCGCGCCGGTCGCCGACGCCCGCGACCACGTTCTCGCCCGGATCGCTGACGCCTGCGCGCGGGTCGGACGCGAGCCGGCATCGGTCGCCATGGTCGCGGTCTCGAAGACCGTGCCGGCGGTCCGTCTGCGCGAGGCCGTCGCAGCCGGCCTGACGATCCTCGGCGAGAACCGCGTCCAGGAGGCCGAGGCGAAGGCAGCCGAGGTCCCGGGCGCCACCTGGCACCTCGTCGGGCCGCTCCAGTCCAACAAGGCGAGGCGGGCCCTCGACACGTTCGCCGTGATCGAGTCGGTCCATTCGATCGGCCTGGCCGTTCGGCTCGACGGCCTCGTCCGGTCGGCCGTCGGAGGCGATCCCTACCCGGTCCTGTTGCAGGTCAACGTCGATCGAGATCCGGCCAAGTCCGGGTTCGTCGCGGACGAGCTCGAAGCCGCCATCGAATCGCTCGATGCGAATGACTGTCTCGAGTATCGCGGGTTGATGACCGTCGGCCGCCTGACCGATCATCCGGAAGCGGCGCGTCCCGGGTTTCTCGCCCTGCGGACCCTCTCGGAGCGGTTGCGCTCGAGGTGGCCACGCCTTGGCGGGGAGCTGTCCATGGGGATGAGCGACGACTTCGAGATCGCGATCGAGGAGGGTGCCACGGTCGTCCGCATCGGCCGGGCGCTGTTCGGCCATCGCCATTGACCGGTCTGGTCGGGTCGAGCGCCAGCAGGGGTCACGTAGGGGATCGCTGCTAGACTCGAGTCATC
This sequence comes from Candidatus Limnocylindrales bacterium, assembly GCA_036276275.1. Lineage (GTDB taxonomy): Bacteria > Chloroflexota > Limnocylindria > Limnocylindrales > CSP1-4 > CF-46. The sequence continues at coordinate 2,102 of DASUPH010000233.1, read as the reverse complement.
CTGACTGACTCCGACGTCCGCTTCGCCGTCCGATTGACCCCGCGCGCCGGGTCCGATCATGTCGACGGCGTCGTCGACGGCGTCCTTCGCGCTCATGTCGCGGCCCCCGCCGTTGCGGGGGCGGCCAACCAGTCGCTCCTTCGGCTGATCGCCGACGAGCTGGGGATCGCCCGCCGGTCAGTCCGTCTCGTCGCCGGTGCGTCCGGCCGGCAGAAGCTGATCGTGGTCGACGGCCTCGAGGCCGAGGCGATCGTTGCCCACTGGCCGGGCCTGCGGGTATGATCGGAACGCGGGTGCCCTGAGCGGCGCCATCATCGGGCGATTGGCTCAGTGGTTAGAGCACGCGGTTCACATCCGCGGGGTCACTGGTTCGAATCCAGTATCGCCCACCACAGCTCCACCCAGCGTGGACAGACACGTGCCGAATGACCACGCGGGCAGCGGCTCCGTCGGCGGTCTGGACGGCTCGCGATCCCGCTTCACGCTCAGCTTCTCCGACCCGCACCTTGAATCGCTCTACCAGTCCGATGGCGTGGCCGGCGCCGTTCGCGAGGCGCCCCTCGGAACGGCCGCGTCGATCTTCCTGTGGCTGGTCGCCGGCGCGGTCATTCCGACCGTCACGCTGATCCCGGCTTCGGTCGCCATCCCGGCGAGCGCCGCCATGGCCCTGGCCAACATGGTCGGCCTCGTTCCGCTCCGCCGGATCCGACGCCTGAACGACGCGCTGTTGATCGTCCTGGCGCTGAACATCGCGACCGCAATCGTCATCGTCCTTCTTGCGACGCAGAGTGGGGCGTTCGAACGCTATGCGGCTCCGGCGATCATGCTCCAGCTCACATTCGCCTTTCTGATCGCGCGGCGGTTCATCCTGACCCTCGCCGCCGCCGGCGTCGGTGTGGGAGCCCTGGTGGCGGGGGCGTACGCGGTCCACGCACTCGACGGCTACGCGCTGGACCTGTTCATCGTTGTCTCCGCGGTCGGCGTCGGCATCGGATCGACGTATCTGATCGAATCGGGAACCCGCACGGCGTGGTATCAGCGCCGCATCATCGAGCTGCAGGGCCAGGAGCTCCAGCGGGAGAAGGAGCGCTCGGATCAATTGCTCCGGAACGTCCTGCCCGATGCGATCGCGGACCGACTTCGTCTTGACCCATCGACCATCGCCGACGCGATCGATGACGCCACCGTGCTGTTCGCCGATCTCGTGGGGTTCACGACGATCGCCAGTCGCATGGAGCCCGCCGACCTCGTCGAGCTGCTCGACGCGCTGTTCGCCGACTTCGATGAGCTGGTGGACGGGCTGGGCCTGGAGAAGATCAAGACCATCGGAGACGCCTATATGGCTGCCGGCGGCGTGCCTGAGCCCATCGAGGATCACGCCGGTCGGATCGTCGAACTGGGGCTGGCGATGCTCGAGCGAACCGCCTTCCATGCCAGGCGGACCGGGCTCCCGATGGACCTCCGCGTCGGTGCTCACACCGGTCGAGTCGTCGCGGGAGTGATCGGCCGACGCCGCTTCAGCTACGACCTCTGGGGCGACTCGGTGAATACCGCGAGCCGGATGGAGGCCCACGGAGTCGCCGGTGCCATGCAGATCAGTCGAGCCACCGCCATGCGCCTGGGCGACCGCTACGAGCTCCGCTCACGCGGTCTGATCGATGTCAAGGGCAAGGAGCCGATGGAGGCGATCCTCGTCAGTCGGATCGCAACGCAGCCCTCCCCCTGATCGCCCGGGACCGGCTTTCGCCCCGGGCCCAGATCATGCCTCGCTGTCGAGGATCCCCCGGAGGGTCGCCGCGAAGCCGTCGGGGTCGCCAGCCTGGCCGGACTCATCGCCAAGGAATCCGGCATGGCCGCTGGGGAAGGTGACGGGCGTCGTCCCGAGGCGCTCGGCGACGACCGAAGCCGCACGGCTGGCCAGCTCGCCGTCCGATTCGGCTCCGGCGCCAATGACGATCCGGGTCGAGGCCGCGCGCAGGGCATCGAAATCGAACTGGTAGTGGGTGATCGAGATGATGTTCTGGCCGACGAGGGGTCGTTCCGGGAACCGTCATCTTCGGTCGGAAGCCCGAACATCGCGGGATCGGGGGCCGGCTGGTCGC
>DASUPH010000232.1:0-3183 GCA_036276275.1 Candidatus Limnocylindrales bacterium | reverse complement strand
CGCTCGGCGTCGGCCCGGCGATACGCGGCGCCGTCCTCGGCCGCCTCGATCAGCATCCCGTCGAGGAGGGCCGCCAGCGCGTGCCCGACCGCCGGCACGTCGAGCCAGGGAGGCAACTCGCCCCGCATCACGCCCTCCTGGAGGACGAGGACCACGGCCGTGACCGTCTCCCGCCGTCGACGGAGGAGCATCTCGCGGATCGCCGGATCGGTGTCCGCCTCGGCCCAGGCCTGGAGGATCAGGAAGCCCGAGCCTCGCTCGGACTGCTCGACCGCGAGGTTGTCGAACCAGAAGCCGACGGCGGCCGCGACCTTGTCCCGATAGCCGGCCACGGCCGCGAGCCGACCGCCGAGCTGGGCGAGCTCCTGGTCGGTGATCAGGTCGCAGCCGGCGAGGATCAGATCGGACTTGCTCTTGAAGTACGTGTAGATCGCGCCGACCGACAGACCCGACTCCCGGACGATGTCCTGCATCGTCGCCCGGTGGAAGCCACGCTCGGCGAAGACGGCGAGAGCCGCCCGGACGATCCGGTCGCGGACTTCCTGTTCGTGCTGCGGACTGACGCGGGGCATCGAGCCTCCTGGAGAACGCTTGCTCCCCTAGCCTAGCCAACGAGAGTGATGAAGACAAGTCTTGACAAAACGAATGCTCATTCTTTATGGTGCCGGCGATCACCTCTGGACCCGACCCTGCACACGACCGAAGGGGCCACCGATGCTGTTCTCCCGCTGGGGCGCGTTCGTCTATCGCTTCCGCCGTCCGATCGCCCTGATCACGATCGTCCTCGCGGTTGCGGCGGCCATCGTCGGGGCGGGTGTCACCAAGGCGCTCAGCGCGGGCGGCTGGGTCGACCCGACCTCCGAATCGGCCGCGGTCAGCACTCGTCTCGCCGATGAGTTCGGGGCCGGGCGTGGGTCCCTCGTCGTGCTCTTCCAGGGCGAGACGGGCAGCGACGCCCGCTCCGGCCCGGCCCAGCAGGCCATGGCCACCTCGCTCGCCCGCCTCGATGCGAGCCCGCTGGTCGAGGATCTCGTCGGGTTCGCCCAGACCGGCGACGACCGGTTCATCAGCACGGACGGCCGATCGGCCTACGTCGTCGTCCGCCTGACGATCACCGACGAGGACTCGGTCGACGAGATGGACACCCTGCGGGCCCTGATCGATCCGCCGGCCGGGCTGACGTACAAGCTCGCCGGCGTGGGGCCGTTCACCCGCGACCAGGCCCACCAATCCGAGCTGGAGCTCGTCCAGGCCGAGACGGTCTCGGCCCCGTTCGTCCTGCTGATCCTGCTGGCCGTCTTCGCCTCGGTCGTCGCCGCCGGGCTGCCATTTCTCGTGGCCGGCCTCACGATCCCGACGACGTTCGGTGGCCTGTTCCTCGTCGCGCAGGTCACCGACCTCTCGATCTACGTCCAGAACGTCGCGACGATGCTGGGACTCGCCCTGGCCATCGACTACTCGCTGTTCATGGTCAGCCGCTTCCGGGAGGAGCTGCGACGCGGACGGACGGTCGCCCAGGCGGTCGAGACGACCGTTGCCACGAGCGGCAAGGCCGTCGCGTTCTCCGGCCTCGCCGTCGCCATCGGGCTGTCGGGCCTGCTCCTGTTCCGACCGACGGCCCTGCGCTCGTTCGGGATCGGCGGCTCGCTCGTCGTCGCGTCGTCGGTCTTCTTCGCGCTGACGTTCCTTCCCGCGGTCCTCGGAATGCTCGGCCCGCGCGTCAACGCCCTCAGCTTCGGCGGTCTGTTCGACGCGATCCGGCGGCGACTTGGGCGGCCGGTCGGCGATCGTGCCATCGCCGCGCGTCACTCGCGCTGGGCCGCCGTGGCACATGCCGTCATGGCCCGGCCGTTTGCCTTCCTGATCCCGACGCTGATCTTCCTGCTCGTCGCCGGGACGCCGTTCCTCCGCCTGGCACAGGGCATTCCGAACGCGAGCACCCTGCCGGCGGGTCTGGAGAGCCGCGACGCGGCCGTCGCCCTCGCCGACGACTTCGCGGCCGGCGAGACGACGCCGATCACGATCCTCGCATCGGTCTCCGGCGAGCCCACGAGCGCCGCCAATGTCGCCGGGATCACGGAGCTCGCCGCGAAGATCGACGCCGTCGAGGGGATCGATCGCGTGGAGGGACCGTTCAGCGGCCTTCGCGATCCGGCCAACGGCTCGGCGATGACCGCCCAACAGGTCGCCGCCCTCTACGCCACTCCGCGAGCGCAGCTGCCCGCCGAGCTCGCGGCAGGACTCGATCAGCTGACGAGCGCCTACGTCCGCGGGTCGACCGTCCGGCTCGACGCGGTCAGCCCGATCGATGCGGTCAGCCCGGCGGGCACCGCCCTGATCGATCGCGTCCGGAGCGTGTCCGTTGATGGCGTCTCGACCCAGGTCGGCGGGCTCGCCGCCGAGGGCCATGACTTCATGGCCAGCCAGGCCGCCACGATCCCGTATGCGGTCGGCGTCACGCTCTTCGCGAGCGGCCTGATCCTCTACCTCCTGTTCGGCTCCCTCGTGATCCCGCTGAAAGCGATCGTGATGACCCTTCTGTCGATCACAGCCAGTTTCGGCGCCCTCGTCTGGATCTTCCAGGACGGGAACCTGTCGGGTCTGCTCGGCTTCACCTCACCCGGGTTCACGATCGCCGGCAACCCGATCATCATGTTCAGCGTTCTCTTCGGCCTGTCGATGGACTACGAGGTCCTGCTCCTGTCGCGGATCCAGGAGAGCTACCGCCGGACCGGCGACAACACCGCATCCGTCGCCGAGGGCCTCGCCCGGACGGCCGGCGTGATCACCGGCGCGGCGCTGATCATGGTCACCGTCTTCTCGGCCTTTGCCCTGGCCCAGTCGATCACGATCAAGAGCATCGGCGTCGGGATGGCGATCGCGGTCCTGATCGACGCCACGATCATCCGGGTCCTCCTCGTCCCGGCGACGATGCGGCTGATGGGTCGCTGGAACTGGTGGGCGCCCGGGCCGTTCGGTCGGTTCGCCGCACGCCTCGGGTTCAACCACGTCGAGGACGACCCGACCGACGCCGGCGGCGAACCCGCCCCGCACCCGTCGGCCGGCCTGGCCGGGTCGTAGACTCCGGCTCATGGAACAGCAGCCGAACGAATCGATTCGAACGTATCGCTGGGGGCCTGATGAGCAGCGGCGCCCGGGCCTGCCCTGGATCGGGGTCTTCCT
>DASUPH010000231.1:0-4857 GCA_036276275.1 Candidatus Limnocylindrales bacterium | reverse complement strand
CATCCGGACGAACTTCCGGCCCATCGCCCGGGCGATGCTCTTGCCGAGCGAGGTCTTGCCGACGCCGGGCGGTCCGACGAAGGCCAGGATGGGGCTGCGGATCTGGTCGGCCAGGGTCCGGACGGCGAGGTATTCGAGGATCCGCTCCTTGATCTTCTCGAGGCCGTAGTGGTCCTCGTCGAGGATCTTCGCGGCTTCCTTGATGTCGAGCTGATCGTCGGTCGCGACGTTCCACGGCAGGCCGATCAGCCAGTCGACGTAGGTCCGGATCACGCCGACCTCGGGCGAGGCGGAGGGGATCCGGCTCATCCGGTCGACTTCCTTGATCGCCCGGGCCTTGATCTCCTCGGGCATCCCGGCCGCCTCGACCTTGTCGCGGAGCTCGTTGATCTCGGCCTGCTGCGGGTCGTCCTCGCCGAGCTCGCGCTGGATCGCCTTGAGCTGCTCGCGGAGGATGTACTCGCGCTGGGTCTTGTCCATCTCGGACTTGACCTCGGACTGGATCCGGCCCTTCAGCTCGAGGATCTCGATCTGGCGGGCGAGGAAGTTCGAGACGAGCTTCAGGCGCTCGGTCACGTCGACCGTCTCGAGCAGCTCCTGGCGCTGCTCGGTCGTCATGTCGGGGCTGTAGGCGACCATGTCGGCCAGCAGGCCCGGCTCCGTGATGTTGCGGGCAGCGACGGCCGCCTCGGGCGGGACCGGCGCGCCGTTCGCGACGTACTGCTCGATCTGGGCCTGGACGGTCCGCATCAGGGCCTGGACCTCGAGGCTGCCGCCGGAGTCGTCCGACAGCTCCTCGACCATCGCCCGCAGGTACGGCTCGTTGGCGACGAAGTTGATCAGGCGCAGGCGCGTCTGGCCCTGGACGATCGCCCGGACGGTGCCGTCCGGAAGCTGGACGACCTGGGCGATCTTGGCGAGGGTCCCGACGCCGTACAGCTCGTCGGGAGACTCGATGTCCTCCTGCTCGGGCTGGCGCTGGGTGACGAGCGCGATCGGCCCACCGTCGGCCACGGCCGCGTTTAGGGCGTTGACGCTCTTCTCGCGTCCGACCTGGAGGGGGACGATCATCTCGGGGAAGATGACGGTCTCGCGGAGGGCGACGAGCGGCAGCTCGCGCGGTCCGCCGGCCGTGCTGGTCGGTTCGCTGGGGGTCGTGGCGGTCGGCTGATCGTCCCGGTCCTGGGTGGGGCGCTTGGCCATCAAAGATCTCCTGTCGGTCGTGTCGTGATCATCGGTGCTGGCGAGCCAGCCGTGAAGCGGGGTTTCCGGCGTTCTCCGGTCACCGATCGTCCTGTTTGGTGAGGGCCGGATCGGTGGCCGTTTCGTCGGCGGCGGCGCCGTCGCGTGCCGCTTCCTCAGCGGCTCGGCGACGGTTGCTCTCGTCATAGAGCGCTTCGAGGATCCGCGTCCCCAACCGTTCCTCGAGCTCGAACAGGAGCCGGATGCCGGCGAGGTTGACCCCGCGCTCGCGGGTCAGGTGGCGGATCCAGGTGATGCGACGGATGTCCTCGTCGCTGTAGAGGCGGATGTTGGTCGGCGTCCGGGCAGGACAGACGAGCCCCTCGTCCTCGTAGATCCGAAGGGTGCGTGGATGCGCCGCGACAATGCTCGCCGCGACGCTGATCACGTACACGGGCCGACGCGGATCGCGTTCGTCCCGGCTGTAGGTCATCGGTTCAGGCCTTCGGTAGCGCTGGATTCAGGCCCCAAAGAGCCCGATTTGTGGACGTCCCGAATCCTAGAACCCTGACAATGGCATTGTCAAGAAGGTTACGATTCCTTCAGGCGGTTGATGCCGCGAGGCCGGGCGTTGCCCGGCCGCCACCGACGAGACGGACCACGACCGTGCTCACGGCGATGCTCACGGCCACCGCGGCGACCAGAGCGACGTAGGTCTCGTTCGGGATCGCCCGGGCGGCGGCCGCCGCCGACCCCAGGACGAACGAGAACTCGCCGACCTGGCCCAGCCCGATCGCGAGCTGGATCGGTCGTGCCGGCAGGCCGGTGACCCGGGCAAGCCCCCACGCGACGGCGACCTTGGCGACGACGATCAGGACCAGGAACAGCGCCAGCCACGGGAGGCCGCGGAGGAGCGCGTCGGGCTGGATCAGCGTCCCGATCGCGACGAAGAACAGGACCGCGAAGACGTCCCGGAAGGGCAGGAGGCGGCGGCGCGCCTCGGCGGCCTCGGGGCTCTCCGCGACGGCAAGACCGCCGGCGAACGCCGCGAGCGCGAGCGGGACGCCGAAGACGGCGGAGCCGATGCCGGCGAGGGCGAGGCCGGCGGCAACGGACACGATCAGGAACAGGTCGTGCTCCGAGCGGAGCGCCCGCAGGACGATCGGCAGGATCCGGGCGACGGCAACGGTCAGGACGATGAAGGCGACGAGGCCGACGGCCGCCTGGTCGAGCGGCCGCCCGCCGACGCCGAGGAGAGCAAGGAGCACCGCGGCGATCACGACGCCGGTCGTGTCCTGGAGAGCGCTCCAACCGAGAAGGGCCTCCTCGGTCCGGCGATCGGTCGTCCGACGACGGCTCCGGGTGATGTTGACGATGACGACCGACGACGACAGGGCGATCGACAGGCCGATCACGGCGGCGGCGATCGGCTCGAGACCGGCTGCGGCGAGGGCCAGCGCCGCGATCACCGTCGTGAGAACGGTCTGGACGGGCGCGGCGGCGATGAGCCCGCGCTGCTCCGAGCGGATCCGGAGGAGGTCGACCTCGATCCCGACCTCGAACAACAGGAGGACGACCCCGAGATCCGCCAGCAGCTGGAGCTGATTGTGATTGGCGACGTAGCCGGGGGTGAAGGGCGAGACGACGATCCCCAGGGCCAGGTACCCCACGATGGCCGGCAGGCCGACCCGCCGGGCGAGCCAGCCGGCGCCGACGGCGCCGAGGAGAAGGACGCCGATCTCGAGGATGGGCCCGGCGGTCTGGTCCATTCCCGGATGGTACCGGCCGTTCGGCGCGCTGCAGCGGGCGGGCCGCAGGCCGCGCGCCGCAGGCGATGCCGCACTGGCATCAATCGGGCGATCAGCGTGCACCGTCACGTCAGGATGGATGCGCACTCACGCGTTCTGCGACCGTGATCGATGCCGCCGTGGCATCAGGCGACCCGGAGACCGAGTTTTCAGCCGGCGGCCACCGCGTCCGCGTTGCCGATCAGCTGCTCGTGGAGGAGCGCCTCGCATTCGGCTTTGCCGATCGCGATGACCTTGTCGCCCTCGGCCAGGATCGTCTCGGGTCGGAGCGGTGTCGCGACCCCGTCGCGGATCACCGCGAACAGCGAGCAGCCGTCGGGCATCGCGAGGTCCTTCGGGGCCTTCCCGATCGCCGGCGAGCCGGCCTGGAGATGCGCCTCGATCAGCTCCAGCTCGCCCTCGCCGAGCGCGGCCAGGTGGAGCAGCTCGTGGACCGGAATGTCCTGCTCGATCGAGCCAAGGATCATCCGCGTCGGGCTGATGAGCTCGTCGACACCGAGGTGCTTGAAGAGTGCCTCGTTCTTGGGGTTGTTCACCCGGGCGATCGTGCGCGGGACGTCGAAGTGGTGCTTGGCCATCTGGCAGATCACGAGGTTGTCCTCGTCGTCGCCGGTGACCGCCGCCACGATGTCCGCCCGGTTGGCGCCGGCCTCACCGAGGTACTTGCCCTCACAGCCGTCGTGGGCGATCACGATCGAGCCGATCTCGTCGGCGATCTGTTCCGCGCGCGCCTTGTCCTTCTCGAGCAGCACGACCTCGTGGCCCGCCTGGACGAGCTCCTTGGACAGGTAGTAGCCGACCTTGCCGCCGCCGACGACGAGCACGAACATGGCTCAGGCCTCCCGGGTTGTTGTCTGGGACGCCGGGGATCCTGCGCCGGGCCCGCCCGCGCCTGTCCCGCCCGCGCCGGCCCCGCCCGCGCCCCCGCCGGTCGGCATGGTCGAGCCGCTGGACGGCATGGTCGTGCCCCCGCTGGGGGTGTCGGCCGCGATGCCCTCGCCGTGGTCGCCGGGATGGTGGCCGGTCGCTTCCTGGACGCCGCGGATCGTCCCGCCGCCCAGCCCGGTGAAGCCCATGATCGCGTCGAGCATGAGGTCCGTCCGGCAGATGGTCGCGAGACCGAGTGCCGCGTAGGCCTCGGCTCGCAGCGGGTCGTTCACCTTGGCCACGACCTGGGCGACGCCGAGCGCCTCGGTGGCCAGCTGGGCGGCCATCACGTTGCGGTTGTCACCCTCGGTGAGCGCCAGGAACAGGTCCGCGCCCTGGACCCCGGCCCGCCGGAGCATGTCCTCGTCCGTGCCGTCGCCGCGGATCGCGTTGCCCTTGAACGAGTCCTCGAGCTTGTCGAAGGCCGAGGTCGCCCGGTCGATGACGATGACCTCGTGGCCGGCCCGGTCGAACGCCTCGGCAACGGCGGCGCCGACGCGCCCGCAGCCGACGATGACCGTCTTCATGCTGTCTCCTCGGGGATGGGTTCACGCACGACCCACACGGTGCATCGGGCGTTCTTCAGGCAATAGGGGATGGTCCGGCCGATCGCGAAGTCGCCGCCGAAACGCTTGCGGTACGGGAGCCCCAGGATGAGCAGATCGGCCCCTCGCTCGCTCGCCTCGTCGACGAGTGCCGCCCCGACGTCCCGTGCCTGGAGCAGGACCGCCTCGACGGAGTAATGGTTGTCCTCGGCCGTTTCCTCGGCGACATCGAGGATCTGCTGGATCGCCTCCGAGCGACCAGCCACGTCGGCGTCGAGGGGCATGGTCCAGTCGATCTCGACGACGTGGACCGCCACGAGCTTGGCCTTGGAGGGTCGGGCGAGGTCGATCGCGAGGCGGACGATCTGGCCGTCGCTGGGGCTTCCGGAGAGGGC